>NZ_JBEXPJ010000020.1:0-80957 GCF_040611995.1 Lentzea sp. NPDC006480 | reverse complement strand
GCACGCGGGGGCCCCGCGTGCTCCCCGGGGTAACGCGGGGCCCCCGCGTGACTTTCGCGATGCGAGAATGCTCGCGATGAATCACGAGTTGTTGCTTGGCTGGTGGGACACCGCCGCGCGCGACCTGCCGTGGCGGCGTCCCGAATGCACCGCCTGGGGCGTGCTGGTCAGCGAGATCATGCTGCAGCAGACGCCGGTTTCCCGCGTCGAACCGATCTGGCACGAGTGGCTGGCGCGCTGGCCCGTGCCGTCGGCGATGGCTGCCGCGTCACAGGGTGAAGTGCTGCGGATGTGGGGCAAGCTCGGCTATCCGCGGCGCGCGCTGCGGTTGCACGAAGCTGCCACGGCCATTGCCCGCGATCACGGCGACGTGGTGCCGTCGGACGTGGAGACGCTGGAGTCGTTGCCGGGCATCGGCAGCTACACGGCTCGTGCGGTGGCCACGTTCGCGTACGGGCAGAAGTGCGCTGTCGTCGACACGAACGTCCGGCGGGTCGTTGCGCGCGCTGTGCACGGTGCCGGGGACGCCGGTCCACCGTCGACGAAGCGCGATCTCCGTGACGTGGAGGCGATCCTGCCTTCGTCGCAGGAAGACGCCGCGGTGTTCTCGGCGGCGTTGATGGAGCTCGGTGCGTTGATCTGCACGGCCAAGAACCAGAAGTGCGCTGACTGCCCGTTGTTCGACGTGTGCGCGTGGCAGCTCGCCGGTCGTCCTGCCTACGCGGGGCCGGAGAAGAAGGTGCAGAAGTTCGCCGGCACCGATCGTCAGGTGCGGGGCAGGCTGCTGGACGTCCTGCGGGGCGCGCCCGGCCCGGTGCCCAAGGCACAGCTCGACATCGTCTGGAACGACATCACGCAACGAGAGAAGTGCCTGGTCTCCCTGCTCGACGACGGTTTGGTCGAGCAGACGCGGGACGGCCTGTTCGCACTGCCCGGGGAGCACTGATGCACGCGCTCGTGGCGTTCTTCGACGACGAGGCGGACAAGAAGGTCCGCGACCTGTGGCGGCGGATCGGTATCAAGCACGAGCACCCGCCGCACCTCACGTACGCCGTCGCGAGCACCATCGGTCCCAAGGTCCGCAAGGAGCTGCGGGAGGACCTGGAACGGCTCTGGATGCCGGACCTGTGGCTGCACACGCTCGGCACGTTCTCCACGGTCGACAACGTGCTGATGCTCGCCGCTGTGGTGGACAACGAGCTGCTGGCCGTGCACTCCGCCATTCACGACGTGCTGGCGAGCAACGTGAAGAATCCGAGCGCCTACTACCTGCCGGGCAACTGGGTGCCGCACTGCACGCTGGCGCACGACATCGACGACGACGCGATGAAGTCGGCGTTCGCGGCCGTGTTCCCGGTCGAACCGATTCGCGCGAAGGTCCGCGAGGTGTCGATCGTCGACACTCAGACCGGCGAGATCGACGTGCTCAAGAAGGCCTCGACGGCTCCGCGGTAGACCCACGGCGCGGTCGCGTGCACGACGTGGCCCGCCTCCGGGACGTAGAGGTACCGGCCAGCAGACCTGCGCGCGGCCTCTGCCATCTGGTTGGGCAGCTGGCCGCCCTGACCTGCCTCGATGACCAGCGACGGGCACCGCACCCGGTCGATCTCGTCCCAGTACGCCCGCGTGCCCCACTGGCCCGCGATCTCGTACAGGTCCTCCATCTCCGCGATCAGGTGCCAGCCGTCCTCGCGTTCCTCGAAGTACTCGGCGAACACGGGATCGCCGAAGTACGACGTGACGTGCGCGAGCGACTGGAACGGCACCGGCCAGGCGTCGAAGAGCCACTTCCACTCGTCGACCGTCCTGCCCCGGTTGTCCGGGGCGAAGTCCTCGACGACAATCGCGCGCACCAGGTCAGGACGGGTCGCCGCGAGACACCACGCGTGCAGCCCGCCCATGGAGTGCCCGATCACCACGGCGGGCCCGAGGCCGAGGTCCTCGATGGCGGCAGCGGCATCGGCGACGAAGTCCTCGGTGCGGAACGGTCCCCGCTGCGGGTTGCGGCCGTGCCCGCGTTGGTCGATGCCGACGACTCGGCCGAACGGCTTGAGCCACTGCGCGACGGGCCACCACGCGGTGGCCCTGCTCATCAGGCCGTGCAGGAGCAGCACGCCTTGACCCGTTCCGCCGAACTCCACCACCGACACAGGGATGATTAACGCATGAAGGCCCGCCCGTACCTGATCGCCCTGGTGTTGATCGTGCTCGTCGCCGGGCTGCTCGTCGTGTTCCGCACGCCGAGCAACGACCCCGCGCAGCAGGAGCGTCAGGAGACGTCACCGCAGGCAGCCGTGGAGGCCGGCGCGGGCATGGGCGACGCGTACTACCCGACGGACGGCAACAGCGGCTACGACGTGACGCTCTACGACCTGGCGATCACGTACGACCCGACGTCGAAGCAGCTGCAGGGCGTGGCGAGGGTCAACGCGAACGCCACGGACGACCTCAGCAGGTTCAACCTCGACCTGGAGGGTCTGAAGGTCAGCGACGTGAAGGTCGGCGGGCAGCCCGCGAAGTTCGCGCAGGAGGGCGACCACGAGCTGGTGATCACGCCCGCTGCCCCGCTGGCGAAGGGCAAGCCGTTCACCGCGGTCGTCACCTACGGCGGCGAGCCCAAGACCGTCGAGGACGCCTCGCTGGGCCGCAGCGGCTGGCAGATCTCCTCGACCGGTGGCGCGTTCGCCGCAGGTGAGCCGCACTCCGCGACGTCGTGGTTCCCGGCCAACGACCACCCGCGCGACAAGGCGGCGTTCAAGCTCGCGGCCCGCGTGCCGGACGGCTGGACAGCGGTGTCGAACGGCCTGGAGGGCCCGGTGACGCGCGACGGCGGCTGGACGACGTTCAACTGGTCGGAGGAGACGCCGCTCGCGACCTACCTGGCCACCGTGGCGATCGACAAGTTCGAGATCGTGCGTTCGAAGCTCCCGAGCGGCGCGCCCGTGCTGGACGCCTACGCACCCGGCACGTCGGCGGAGAAGAAGCCGCTCCAGGCGCGGCTGCCCGAGATCCTGGGGTATCTGGAGACGAAGTTCGGCCCGTACCCGCAGCGCGCGGCCGGCAGCATCTGGGTGGCGGACAAGATCGGCTTCTCGCTGGAGACCCAGACGCGGCCGACCTACGCGTCGTGGGCGGACCTGGAGACCGTGGTGCACGAGAACGCGCACCAGTGGTTCGGCGACTCGGTGACGATCTCCAGCTGGGCGGACATCTGCCTGAACGAGTGCCTCGCGTCCTACTCGCAGTGGCTGTGGCTGGAGAAGGAGGGCACGAACCTCGACGAGCGCTACCGCGGCCGGGTCGAGGAGCTGCGGGGCCGCACGTCGTTCTGGGCGCCGAAGCTCTACGACATGGGCAAGGGCAACGAGTTCCGGGGCGTCTACGACAAGGGCATCATGGCGATGCACGCGCTGCGCAAGCAGGTCGGGGACGACGTGTTCTTCAAGGCGCTGCAGTCGTGGACGGCTGGTCACCGGAACGGGAACGCGTCCTGGCCGGAGTTCGAGAACCACTTCAAGCAGGCGTCCGGTCAGAACCTGGACGGGTTCTTCAACGCCTGGTTCCGATCTTCCGGCATTCCGGACGATCAGTACCTGCTGCCTGTCGGTGTTCGTCGCTAGGCTGGCTCACATGGCAGTCGTGAAGATCAATGCGATCAAGGTCCCCGAGGGCGCCGGCCCCGAGCTGGAGAAGCGCTTCGCCGCCCGCCTCGGCGCGGTCGACGACCAGCCGGGCTTCCTCGGCTTCGAGCTCCTGCGCCCGGTCGCCGGTGAGGACCGCTACTTCGTCGTGACGCACTGGGAGACGGACGAGGCGTTCGTCGCGTGGCGCGACGGTCAGGCGGGTCAGGCCGCGCACTCCGGTGAGCGCGCGAAGCCGGTGTCGACCGGTGCCGACCTGCTGGAGTTCGAGGTCGTGCTGGGGAGCAAGCCCAAGCAGTGATCGACGAGGCTTACGACAGAGCCGCCGAGCTGATCGCCGGCGCGGACGCGTTGCTCGTCTGCGCCGGTGCCGGCATCGGGGTCGACTCGGGGCTGCCGGACTTCCGCGGCACCGAGGGCTTCTGGCGGGCCTATCCGCCGTACGAGCGCCTCGGGCTGAAGTTCGAGGAGATCGCCGATCCGGTGCACTTCGCCGACGATCCCGAGCTGGCCTGGGGTTTCTACGGCCACCGGTTGCAGCTGTACCGCGAGACCGTGCCGCACGAGGGGTTCTCGATCCTGCGCTCGTGGGGTGCGCGCGTGTTCACGTCCAATGTGGACGGTCAGTTCCAGAAGGCTGGGTTCACCGACGTCGCCGAGGTCCACGGGTCGATCCACCACGTCCAGTGCGTGGAACCGTGCACCGACGAGATCTGGGAGTGCTCGTTCGACGTCTCCGTTGATCCTGTTTCGATGCGCGCGGTGGGCCCGCTGCCGTCGTGTCCGTCGTGCGGCGGTCTGGCCAGGCCCAACATCCTGATGTTCGGCGACTGGGGCTGGGTGCCGCACCGCAGCCAGGCGCAGCTCGACGAGCTGACCTCGTGGCGGCGTTCGGTGCAGGACCTGGTGGTGATCGAGATCGGTGCCGGCACGGCGGTGCCGACCGTGCGGCGTCAGGCCGAGCTCGCATCGGCTTCCACCGGTTCGCTGATCCGGATCAACGTCCGCGAGCCGGAGGTCCGGCACGGCCGCGGGGTGTCGTTGCCGGTCGGGGCTCTGGAAGCGCTCAGAACCTTGGCACGACGAACTGCGTGACGACGGCCCGGTGGTCGCTACCGGGCACGTCGAACACGTCCAGCGTGTCGACCGGGCAGCGCGGGTCCACCAGCACGTGGTCGATGGTGACCGGCGGCGGCCAGATGCCGCTGTTGCCCGGCCAGGTGTGGATCAGCCCCTTGCCGACCTGGTCGGCGGCGTCCACGTAGCCCTTGTTGAGCAGCCGCGTCATGCCCACGTGGTCGAGCGTGGCGTTGAAGTCACCGGCGAGCACCCTGATCGCGCCGGTGGAGTCCGGACTGGGCAGTCCGGCGAGCTCCCGTTGCCACGCTTCCGGCCCCTCGGCCACGACCGGCGGCAACGGGTGCACCGAGACGACCTCGATGTCCTTGCCCGGCAGGTCGACCAACGCCCCGGCCTGCTGCAACGTGCCCGGCGGCGTGAGCTCCCTGCGCGTGAGCGGGTACTTCGACGCGATACCGCTGCCCGACCCACCCGGCTCGGCGAGGAAGACCCGGCTGGGCAGGACCTGGTCGAGCCCGGCCCGTTCGAGGTCGCGCACCATCTCCGGCGTCAGCTCCTGCATCGACAGGATGTCGACGCCGCGGGCCTTGACCTCGCGCACGATCGCCTTGGCGTCCGCCATGCCGACGAGCAGGTTCGCGCTCATCACCCGGACCTGCTGCCCCACCCCGTTCGGCCGCGAGTCGGGAAACGCCCGCGGCGCCACGTTCGCCACCAGCACAATCCCCACCAAGGTCATCGTCAGCCCGATGACCCACCTCTTGCGTGCGAGCGCGAACAGCCCGATGAGCAACCCCGCGACCGTGATGTACGGAATGAGCGAGGTCGCGGCGATCATGTAGCGCGTGCCGTCGATGCCGAGCAGCCTGACCATGGCCGCCGCGACGAACGCCAGCGCGCACACGAACAGCAAGAACGTGGCGAAACCACTTCTGCGCGGCTTCACCTCGGTGGTGACCACGTCGTGCAGTGTCGCCGAGCGCTCGTCAGTCTCCGGTGTGGTCCGCACACCTCTAGGACGGCCCGGGCGCACTTCTCGTTGCGTGCCGGAAATTGTCAGACCCTTCCGCCATGCTGACCTCATGGGTGCCAAGGACTGGATGCTGATGTACGCATCCGACGACGTCAGCAAGGTTCTGCGGTCAGCTCCGGAGATCGACCGCGAGGCCACCGCGGCCCTGGTGGCGCGGCTCTACCCGGCGCACGACATCCGCCCGATCGCGGACGGTTCGCTGGACTACGCCAACCCGCCGGAGGGCGAGGTCTACGCCGCCGTCCTCCCGGGCCTCTCGATCGTCTGCACCTGGGACGCCGCCGGCGACGCCCCGACCGAACTCGACCCGCGCTTCATCCGCGAAGCCGCCGGCCGCACCCTGTACCTGCACGCCATGCACAGCGTCGTCGACTTCTTCGCCTACGCGATCTGGTCGCCCGACGGCTCGGTCCGCCGCGCGTTCAGCCTCTCCCCCGACAGCGGCGTGATCGAGGACGTCGGCACGCCGCTGCCGTTCGAGGAGAAGTACCTGGCGGGCGACCCGGAGTTCCTCGAATCGCTCGACGAGGACGACGAGTACCCGTTCCGCTTCCACCCGCTCGACCTCGCCGAGGCGGCACTGCGGTCGTTGTTCGGCTTCAACTACGAGGGCGTCTACCTGGACGACGACCCGGACCTCTCGAACATCGTGCTGGCGGGCTACGCCGTCACCCCGCGCTGAGGGCCAGGAGGATTTCCGGGCTCGACTCCGGGCATGAGGTCGAGCGTCTCCAGGATCATGTCGACCAGGAACTCGATCTCGTCGGCCCGGATCTGCCCCTGGCACACGGTGTGGACGAATCCGTCCTCAAAGGACAGTTCGAAGAAGTCGAACCGGAGTGCACGCTGCGGCAACGGATCCGTCGCGACCTCGATCCAGTGCTCGTACCGCAGGAGGGCGTCGGACGCCATCGGCTTCGGGTTGCAGGCCTCGGTCACGCGGACGTGCCACGGGCCGCGCTGGAAGGTCAGCGTGAGTTCTGGCTCGTACTTCTTCGAACGCCGCCGCAGGCGCGGAGTCCACGCGGCTGCTTCGCTTGGGCCGGACAGGGAACCGCCCAGCTTCGCGGCCAGCTCGGTCATGACCGGAGTCTGCTCGGCGACCGCTTGAGAGCGGGCGCGGGCGCGGCGGTGCGGGTTCTGCACGGCGAAGAGAACCACGATGCCGATGAAGATCACGACGAGTCGCTGCAGCAGGAACCCCAGGAAATCCACATGCCCTCCAGCGGACGCGTCTCACGTACCAGAGTCGCTGGAGGCGGGGATTGTTGAGCAGAGACGAGAACGGCCCCCAGGCCGAAAGCCTGGGGGCCGTCCTCACGTGCTGCTAGCTCACTCGGTCTCGTTCACCGGGGCGTCCTGCACGTCGCTGGCGGCCGGGGCTGCCAGGTCGACGGGCGGGGCGTCCGGCACGCGGTTCGGCTTGGCCTCGCCGCGGAAGACGAACTTCGCCTTGTCGTGGTCGTCGGACACGCCGTCCCAGCCCTCGACGTCGGTGATGATGATCTGGCCCGGCTGGATCTCGCCGAACAGGATCTTCTCCGACAGGGTGTCCTCGATCTCGCGCTGGATCGTCCGGCGCAGCGGGCGGGCGCCCAGCACCGGGTCGAAGCCGCGCTTGGCCAGCAGGGACTTGGCCCTGTCGGTCAGCTCGATGGCCATGTCCTTGTTCTTCAACTGGGCCTCGACGCGGGCGATCATCAGGTCCACCATCTTGATGATCTCGTCCTGAGTCAGCTGGTGGAAGACGATGATGTCGTCGATGCGGTTGAGGAACTCGGGGCGGAAGTGCTTCTTCAGCTCGTCGTTGACCTTGTTCTTCATCCGCTCGTAGTTGGACGCGGTGTCCTGACCCGAGGTGAAGCCGAGGCCGACGGCCTTGCTGATGTCCGACGTGCCCAGGTTCGACGTGAAGATGATGACGGTGTTCTTGAAGTCCACCGTCCGGCCCTGACCGTCGGTCAGGCGGCCGTCCTCCAGCACCTGGAGCAGCGTGTTGTAGACCTCCTGGTGGGCCTTCTCGATCTCGTCGAACAGCACGACGGAGAACGGCTTGCGGCGCACCTTCTCGGTGAGCTGGCCGCCCTCTTCGTAGCCGACGTAACCGGGAGGGGCACCGAAGAGCCGCGACGCGGTGTACCGGTCGTGGAACTCGCCCATGTCGATCTGGATGAGCGCGTCGTCCTCGCCGAACAGGAAGTTCGCCAGCGCCTTCGAGAGCTCGGTCTTACCGACACCGGACGGGCCGGCGAAGATGAACGAGCCGGAGGGGCGCTTCGGGTCCTTCAGGCCGGCGCGGGTGCGGCGGATCGCCTGCGACACGGCCTTGACCGCGTCGACCTGGCCGATGATCCGCTTGTGCAGCTCGTCCTCCATGCGGAGCAGACGCGAGGTCTCCTCCTCGGTGAGCTTGAACACCGGGATGCCGGTCCAGTTGGCGAGGACCTCGGCGATCTGCTCGTCGTCGACCTCTGCGACGACGTCCAGGTCACCGTCCTTCCACTGCTTCTCCCGCTCGGCCTTCTGGCCCAGGAGCTGCTTCTCCGCGTCCCGCAGCTTGGCGGCGCGCTCGAAGTCCTGCGCGTCGATCGCGGACTCCTTGTCGCGACGCACGTCCGCGATCTTCTCGTCGAACTCGCGCAGGTCCGGCGGCGCGGTCATCCGGCGGATGCGCATGCGGGCGCCCGCCTCGTCGATGAGGTCGATCGCCTTGTCCGGCAGGAACCGGTCGTTGATGTACCGGTCCGCCAGCGTGGCGGCGGCGACGAGCGCGGAGTCGGTGATCGAGACGCGGTGGTGCGCCTCGTACCGGTCGCGCAGACCCTTGAGGATCTCGATGGTGTGCTCGAGCGACGGCTCGCCCACCTGGATCGGCTGGAAGCGGCGCTCCAGCGCGGGGTCCTTCTCGACGTGCTTGCGGTACTCGTCGAGCGTGGTGGCGCCGATCGTCTGCAGCTCACCGCGCGCGAGCATCGGCTTCAGGATCGAAGCCGCGTCGATCGCGCCCTCGGCGGCACCCGCACCGACGAGCGTGTGGATCTCGTCGATGAACAGAATGATGTCGCCGCGCGTGCGGATCTCCTTGAGGACCTTCTTCAGGCGCTCTTCGAAGTCACCGCGGTAGCGCGAGCCCGCGACCAGCGAGCCGAGGTCGAGCGTGTAGAGCTGCTTGTCCTTGAGCGTCTCGGGCACCTCGCCCTTGACGACCATCTGCGCCAGGCCCTCGACGACGGCGGTCTTGCCGACGCCGGGCTCGCCGATGAGGACCGGGTTGTTCTTGGTGCGGCGGGACAGCACCTGCATGACCCGCTCGATCTCCTTGGCGCGCCCGATCACCGGGTCGAGCTTGCCCTCACGCGCCGAGGCAGTGAGGTTGCGCCCGAACTGGTCGAGGACCAGGGAAGACGAAGGGGTGCCCTCGCCACGTCCGGTCGACTCCGACGCGCCCTTCTCCGTCGAGTAACCGGACAGCAGCTGCAGCACCTGCTGCCGCACCCTGTTGAGGTCGGCACCCAGCTTCACGAGGACCTGCGCGGCAACGCCCTCGCCCTCGCGAATGAGGCCGAGCAGGATGTGCTCGGTGCCGATGTAGTTGTGGCCGAGCTGAAGCGCCTCGCGCAGCGAGAGCTCCAGGACCTTCTTCGCACGGGGGGTGAAGGGGATGTGTCCACTCGGAGCCTGCTGGCCCTGGCCGATGATCTCTTCGACCTGCTGGCGGACGCCCTCCAGCGCAATCCCCAACGACTCGAGCGCCTTGGCGGCGACACCTTCACCCTCGTGGATCAGACCCAGGAGGATGTGCTCGGTGCCGATGTAGTTGTGGTTGAGCATCCGTGCCTCTTCTTGGGCAAGGACAACCACCCGCCTCGCGCGGTCGGTGAACCTTTCGAACATTCGCACTCCCTGACTGCTGCGTCGGCGGTCCTCGGCTCCACCGATCTACCCTGGTGAGCGCGGCACCGTGGCACCACTGTAGTGGGCGTCCCCGAGGCCTGTGGCTCCCATCAGCGCACAGCGCAATCCGGGCAACCCTGACACCAGCATCAACGCAGGTCGGGAGCAACGGATTCCACAGATCGGGCGATGTCCGCTCAGCGCGAACAACCGACCGTTGAGCGATACTCCTGTGACCGGGCCCACCTCGACGAGCGCCGGCGGCGCAATCTTGGGTAAGGTTAGGCAAGCCTCATTCAGTGCGATGAGATAAGGACTTGCGCGTTGACCGTACCTGCGAGGGTCTCACAGCAGAACCCGCGTGCGCTCACGCCTCTGGCCCAATCCATCTCTCGTTTGTCCTCTTCTTCGGAAGTCCGCTTCGGCACTCCGACCCCGGACTGGACGATCTGCTCCGAGCTCCTGGCCGAACCGCCCCGCTTCGACCTCTGGCGCAAAGACCTGGCCGAGTGGATGGTCGAGCAGTACGGCGAGTCCGACGACCGCGCCACGGCCGGCTACATCATGGGCTGGTACCTGCACATCCCGGGCACCATCGCGGGCCTCCTCTTCCACACCGCCCGCCGCGTCCCTTCCCTGAAGCCGACCGACATCGCCTTCCGCCTGAACACCGCGGGCCGCCCCCACCCGGACGGCATCTCGGTTCTGTGCGACGAGTTCGCGTGCCTCCCGGACGACCCGGCCTCGAACCACCCAGCAGCCACCGTCGTGGCCAACGAAGCAGCCCTGGCCGCTCTGCTCCGCGCCCGCTACGCCGCCCACGCCGCCCAGTTCGTGGCCTCCTTCGGCCAAGTCGTCCGCTTCGGCCGCCGCACCCTCTGGGCCGCCGCGACCGACATGCTGGAGTACGGCGCCTGGGCAGCGGGCCGAGTCTCCGGCGACGAGCCCGGCGGCGTGACCGACGCGGCGCTGATCCTCCCGGAGAAGCTCGACCCGTTCGTCTCCGCCTCGACGCTGCACCTCTCGGACGAGGGCTGGAAGCGCAAGCGCAACAGCTGCTGCTTCCACTACGTCCTCCCGGCGGCAGAGCCCTGCACGGCCTGCCCCCGCACCTGCAACTAGCAGCCGAGCCCTACGGCAGTCGATGCCGCGATCCGACGGGAACCACCAGCGGCGTCCCGGAAACCGGATCCTCGACCACCCGAGCGTCCAGCCCGAACACATCCAGCAACATCGCCTCGGTCAGCACGTCGGCAGGCGTCCCCTGCGTCACGATCCGCCCGTCCCGCATGGCAACGATGTTGTCCGCGTACCGAGCAGCCAGGTTCAAGTCGTGCAGCACCATGACGATCGTCCGCCCCATGGACGTGTGCAGCTCCTGCACCAGATCCAGGACATCGATCTGATGCGCAAGATCCAGGTAGGTGGTCGGCTCGTCCAGCAGCAACAGATCAGTGCCCTGGGCGAGCGCCATCGAGATCCACGCCCGCTGCCGCTGCCCTCCGGACAGTTCGTCCACGGTCCGCTCGGCCAGATCCGAAATCCCGGTCATCGCCAACGCGGCGTCAACGGCGTCAGCATCCTCAGCTGACCACTGCCGATACCAGGACTGATGCGGGTGCCGCCCGCGCGCCACAAGATCAGCAACGGTGAGCCCCTCAGGAGCAGACGGAGCCTGAGGCAACATCCCCAGAACCCGGGCAACGTCCTTGGTGGCCAGCCGATCGATCTGCTTGCCGTCCAGCAACACCGCGCCGGACCGAGCAGGCAACAACCGCCCGAGAGCCTTCAACAGCGTCGACTTCCCGCACCCGTTGGGGCCGATCACCGCGGTGACGGTGCCATCCATGATCGACAGGTCCAGGGTGTCGACCACCAGCCGCTCGCCGTACCCCACGCACAGCGAGGAAGCCTCAAGACGCACCGTCATACCCGCGCCTCCCGGCGACTCCGAACCAGCAGGAACATCAGATAGGGCGCCCCGAGCACGGCCGTGACCACCCCGACCGGCAGCTCGGTGCGATAAACGGTCCGGGCGACCAGATCGGACGCCAGCACCAGCACGCCACCGATCACCACGGACCCGAACAGCGGCGGCTGAGCAGTCCCGGCCAGCCGCAACGCGATCTGCGGCGTGGCCAGCGCGACGAACGCGATGGGTCCGGCAGCGGCCGTGGCCACCGATGCCAGCACGATCGCCACGATGATCAGCGCCGACCGCGCCAGGTCGACCCGAATCCCGAGGCCGCGCGAGGTCTGGTCGTCGAACTGCAACGCCCCGAGCACATGGCCGCCGACCAGTGCCACGGGCACCAGCACCACCAAAGCCAGCGCGACGGGCACCACGTGCTCCCACCCGCGCGCGTTCAGCGAGCCGGTGATCCACACCATCGCCCGCCCGGCGTCCTGCACGTCCCCCACGGTCAGCAGGTAGTGCGTGAAGTTGCCGGCCACCGCGGTGATGCCGATGCCGACGAGCACCATCCGGAAGCCCTCGATGCCCTGCCGCCACGCCAGCGCGTAGACCAGCAGCCCGGCGGCCAGCCCGCCTGCCAGGCCGGCGATCGGCACCCCGACCGAGGCCGCGCTGCCGGTCACCACGCCCAGCGACCCGGCGAACGTGATTACCGAGACCGCCCCGGCGCCTGCTCCCCAGGTCACGCCGAGGATGTCCGGCGAGGCCAGCGGGTTACGCACGATCGCCTGGAAGATCGCCCCGGACAAGCCCAGCGCGCCGCCGACCAGCAGCCCGGTCAACGCCCGCGGCAGCCGCAGCTCGGTCACCACGAACTGGTCGCGCCTGGTCCCGCCGCCGAACAGCGTGTCGATCACCTGCGAGGCGGTCAGCGGGAAGTCGCCGATCATGATGGCGACGACCAGCAGGGCCGCCAGCACCGCCAGCGACACCGCCACCACCAGCAACGGCCGCCGCCGCAGCTTGAACGAGGTGACACCCAGCCTCAGCGCCGGTGCGGGCTTGAGCGTCGTCAAATCTTCACCAGCCTCTTGCGCCGCACCAGGTAGATGAAGAACGGCGCGCCGATCAGCGCCAGCATCACGCCGACCTCCACTTCGGACGGACGAGCGATCACCCGGCCGGCGATGTCGGCGATCAGGATGAGGGCCGCCCCGAGCAGCGCCGAGTACGGCAGGATCCAGCGGTAGTCCGGCCCGGTGAACGCCCGCGCCACGTGCGGCACCACGAGCCCCAGGAACCCGATGGGCCCGCACGCCGCCACGGCCCCGCCCACCAGCAGCGTGATGGCCAAAATGCCGAGCGACCGCGTCCTGCTGACGTTCACGCCCAGCGACTTGGCCACGTCCTCGCCGAGCGACAACGCGTTGAGGCCCGCCGCGTTCAACCCGGCCAGGACCAGTCCGACGACGAGGAACGGCAGCACCTGGTTCAGCACGGCCAGGTCCCGCCCGGCGATCGCACCGACCTGCCAGAACCGGAACGCGTCGAGCGACTGCTGGTCGAGCAGCACGATCGCCGACACCAGGCCGTTCATCAGCGCCGACACCGCCGCTCCTGCCAGCGCGAGCGTCACCGGCGACGGACCACCCCGGCCGGCCGAGCCGAGCAGGAACACCACCACGCTCGCGACCATCGCGCCGGCGAAGGCGAACCAGATGTAGCCGACCAGCGAGTTCACCCCGAGCAGGAAGATCGAGAGCACGACCGCCAGCGCGGCACCGTGCGTCACGCCGAGGATGCCGGGGTCGGCCAGCGGGTTGCGCGTGTGGCCCTGCATGAGAGCGCCGCCGACGCCCAGCGCGATGCCGACCACGATGCCGAGCAACGTCCGCGGGATCCGCAGCTCGCGGACCACCACGTCGTCCTCGATCCCGGTCGGCGTGAAGAGCCCGTGCCACACCCCGGACAGCGGGATCTCCTTCGAGCCGATCGCGATGCTCGCCAGCGACACGGCGACCAAGACGATCAGCAGGAAGAGCAGGCCGAACGACCTACGACCCACGGCCCACCCTCCTACCAGCAGCTGAAGACAGGCAAGCCTAACCGAAGTACCTGCGCGCACCGACGCGCACGTACGCGGTTCTGGTCACAACGGAGACGGAAGAACGGGCCCGAAGAAGATCGGAACGGAATATGCGAACTAACCAGTTGTGAGGTCAACCAATCTCGTTTGGGTAGACGTTCATCCCGCCACGAGTAGTTGATCAGTCACTCAAATAGCACGAAGGGGTTCCGAGGAATCATCCCCGGAACCCCTTCGTGTTTTACCGAATTTCAGCCCTGCTGGTGGTACGCGTCGAGCACCTCGGCCGGGATGCGGCCGCGATCCGACACCTTCATGCCCTGCTTGCGGGCCCACTCTCGAATGGCCTGGTTCTGCTCACGATCCGCCGATGCCGGGCGTGCCTTCACACCCGCCGGACGACCTGGACCAACACGCTTACGACCACCCGCGCGACGTGCACCACCGACGAAGTCGGCAAGAGCGTCCCGCAGTTTGCCCGCATTGCCCGAGGAAAGGTCGATCGTGTAGCTGACACCGTCCAGCCCGAACTCGACGGTCTCCTCCGCAGTGGAGCCGTCCAGGTCGTCGACGAGGGTCACGGTGACCTTCTGCGCCATGCGTATCCTCCTGGACCCCGAATGCGCGGTGCACCCGCGTCGCCAACTAAAGCCTTCTGCGACGCAGGTTAGCGCACAGGTGCCGCATTGCACCTATCGACATCCGGAAAGTTACTCATTCAGGGCGAACGAGCGGGAACAAGATGGTCTCCCGGATACCCAGACCGGTGAGGGCCATCAGCAGCCGATCGATACCCATTCCGACGCCACCACTCGGTGGCATTCCGTACTCCAGTGATCGCAGAAAGTCTTCATCGACCGGCATCGCCTCGTTGTCACCGGCCGCGGCAAGACGGGCCTGCGCTTCCAGGCGTTCCCGCTCGATCACCGGGTCCACCAGTTCGGAGTAACCGGTTCCGAGTTCGAATCCGCGGACGTACAGATCCCACTTTTCGGCGACACCCGGCTTGCTGCGGTGCTGCCTGGTCAGCGGGGACGTCTCGACCGGGTAGTCGCGCACGAAGGTGGGCAGGTAGAGCGAGTCGCACACCAGGTGCTCCCACAGCTCCTCGACCAGCTTGCCGTGCCCGAACTTCGGGTTGACCTCCAGTTCGTGCCGGTCACAAAGCTTCCGAAGCACCTCGGCAGGCGTCTCGGGGGTGATTTCCTCACCAACGGCCCCGGACAACGACTCGTAGATGCTGATCGTCGTCCATTCACCCGAGAGGTCGTACTCGGAGCCGTCCGCCAGCGTGACGATCTGAGAACCCGTCACCGCTTCCGCGGCTTCCTGGATGAGCTCGCGAGTCAGCTTCGCGTTCGTGTCGTACGTGGCGTAGGCCTCGTAGTACTCGAGCATCGAAAACTCGGGCGAATGCGACGAGTCCACGCCCTCGTTGCGGAAGTTCCGGTTGATCTCGAAGACCTTCTCGATGCCACCGACGACGCAGCGCTTCAAGTACAGCTCCGGCGCGATGCGCAGGAACAGGTCGATGTCGAGGGCGTTCGAGTGCGTGATGAACGGACGCGCCGACGCCCCACCCTGCAACGACTGCAACATCGGCGTCTCGACTTCGAGGAATCCGCGCCGGTGGAACGAGTCGCGCAGAGAACGAACGACGTTCGCGCGGGTCCGAACGGTGTCGCGCGCCAACGGCCGCAGGATCAGGTCGACGTATCGCTGACGAATACGGGTTTCCTCGCCGAGTTCCTTGTGCGCGACCGGCAGCGGGCGCAACGACTTCGACGTCAGCTGCCACCCGTCCGCCATCACGGAAAGCTCGCCGCGGCGGGAGCTGATGACCTCGCCGTGGATGAAAACGTGGTCGCCGAGGTCGACGTCGGTCTTCCACTCGGAAAGTGCTTCCTCACCAACGCCGGCGAGGCTCAGCATCGCCTGCAGTTCGGTGCCGTCGCCTTCCCGCAACGTCGCGAAGCACAGCTTTCCGGTGTTGCGCATGAACATCACGCGCCCGGTCACGCCGACGATCTCGCCGGTCTGCGTGTCCGGTTCGAGTTCGGGATGCGCGTCGCGAATCTCGCGCAACGTGTGCGTGCGCGCGACTTCGACGGGATACGGCTCCTTACCGGAAGCGAGCAGCCGCGCACGCTTCTCCCGGCGCACGCGCATCTGCTCTGGCAGGTCTTCTTCGCTGGTCACGAGGTTTTGCTTCGGCTGCTCACTCACGCGGAGAAGGGTACGGAAGGCGGTTGTGTCAAAGCGAACCGGATACCCGTTTCACGAGGTGACGATCGATTCCGAGATCCACGATCCAGCCCGGCGCAAGCCCTGCTTCCGCTGAGGTGCAATCGAGGAGGATCTTCACCTCGGGGGTGCGCGACCGCGCGCACCGGGTCGTTCGGACCTGAACAAACCTACCGGGACATTCCGGCCGAGGCGCCACGAACTAGGTTGGGGTGATGGATCTACACGCGAGGCGAGCGGACTCGTTCGGCGCGCAGGCCGAGGCCTACGCCGAACACCGGCCTGACTATCCCGTGGCGGCGATCCGGTGGGCGCTGGAGCCTCTGGGCACGTCCGAGCGCTTAGACGTGCTCGACCTCGCCGCCGGCACCGGCAAGCTGGCCGCGGGGCTTGTCGCAGAGGGCCACCGTGTGACAGCCGTGGAGCCCAACGAGCAGATGCTGTCCGAGCTCGTGCGCCGCGTTCACGACGTGCGCGCGCTGCCCGGCCACGCGGAGCACATCCCGGTGCGCGACGAGTCGGTCGACGCGGTGTTCGTCGGCACCGCCTACCACTGGTTCGACCAGGAGAAGGCGCTGCCGGAGATCGCCCGCGTGCTGCGGCCCGGCGGCGTGCTGGCGGCGTTGTGGCTCTCGCCCGACCCGGACGTCGAGTGGTACACGGAGTTCGAGCGGGTGTCGGCGTCCAGCGTCGAGCCTCAGCGCAACGACCCGACAGGCGTCATGGCGCACCCGTCGTTCGGGCCGGTCGAGGAGAAGACGTTCCCGCACGTGCATCGCCGGGACTCACCGGAGGCGCTCATCGCCACCGTGAACACCCATTCGCGCCTGCTCGTCATCGACGACGAGGAACGGGCTGCGATCAACGACAAGATGCTCGCGTTCCTCCGTTCACGTCCGGAGACGTCGAACGGGCCGTTCGACGTCTCCCTGCGCGTGGAGGCTTTCCGGGTGGTGCGCGTCAGCGAGTAGGCATGTTGCGCTCGAACACGAGCCGCAACCCCAGCAGGGTCAGGTCGGGCACGTGGTGCGCGATCGTCGAGGACTCCGAGACCACCAACGGCGCCAGGCCACCGGTCGCGATCACCGTGACCGGGCCCGGGTCGGTCTGCTGGAGCTCCTCGGTGATCTTGCGCACCAGCCCGTCCACCTGGCCGACGAAACCCCAGACGATGCCGGACTGCAGGCACTCGACGGTGTTCTTGCCGATCACGTTGCGCGGCCTGACCAGCTCGACCTTGCGCAGCTGGGCCGCACGGGCGGCCAGGGCGTCGACCGAGATCTCGATGCCCGGTGCCAGCGCACCACCGAGGAACTCGCCGCGCGACGAGATCACGTCGAGGTTCGTGGACGTGCCGAAGTCGACGACGATGCACGAGGTCGAGTACAGGTGGTGCGCGGCCAGCGTGTTGATCACGCGGTCCGAGCCCACCTCCTTCGGGTTGTCCACGAGCAGCGGCACGCCCGTCTTCACGCCCGGCTCGACCAGGATCTTCGGCACCGCGTCGTAGTAGCGCCCGAGCATCACCCGCAGCTCGCGCAGCACCGCGGGCACGGTGGACAGCGCGGAGATGCCGGTGATCTTGTCGGCGTACTCGCCGAGCAGGCCGCGCATGGTCAGCGCGAGCTCGTCGGCGGTCATCCTGGCGTCGGTGCGCATCCGCCAGTCGCGCACGAGCGGGGCCGTGTCGCCGACCCCGTCGTACAGACCGAGCACGATGTTGGTGTTGCCGACGTCGATGGCGAGCAGCACTTGTGATTCCTCAGTTCTCGGCCTGGATCAACGCGTCGAGCGCGGTCGCCTCAACGGTCTCAGAAGAAGGCGCGCTGGTGGAGCCGTTCACCAGTCCGGACCCCTCCGGGGCGTGCGCGGGGTCGGAACCGAGATCGACGACCTTGTTGTCGGCGTCCACGAAGACGACGCGCGGCTGGTAGGTGCGCGACTCGGCGTCGTCCATCTGCCCGTAGGCGATCAGGATCACGATGTCGCCGGGGTGCACGAGGTGCGCCGCCGCGCCGTTGATGCCCAGCACGCCGGTGCCGCGCTCGCCGGGGATGACGTAGGTCTCCAGGCGCGCGCCGTTGGAGACGTCGACGATGGCGACCTGTTCGCCCGCCAGCAGGTCGGCGGCCTCCATCAGGTCCTCGTCCACCGTCACCGAGCCGACGTAGTGCAGGTCGGCCTGCGTCACGGTGGCCCGGTGGATCTTGGACTTCAGCATCGTGCGGAACATGGCCATTTCCCCCTACTCGTCGCCTTCGCCGAGCAACACCGCGATGTTGTCGATCAGGCGGGTGGAACCGACGCGGGCCGCCACGAGCAGCCGCGCGTCGCCGTTCTCCGGCGCGGGACCGAGGTCGACCCCGCGCAGCTCCAGGTAGTCGAGCTCGATCTCGGGCGTCTGCGCGAGCACGTCGTGCGCGGCCTTGAGCACCGCGTCGGCGCCCTGCGAGGACACGTGCGCACCGGCGGTCAGCGCGGCCGACAGCGTGATGGCCTGCTGGCGCTGCTCCGGGCTCAGGTAGGCGTTGCGCGACGACAGCGCGAGGCCGTCGGGCTCGCGGACGGTCGGCACGCCGACGACGTCCAGCGGGAAGTTGAGGTCCCGCGCCATCTTGTGGATCAGCTGCAGCTGTTGGTAGTCCTTCTGCCCGAACACCGCGTACGTGGGCTGCACGATGTTGAACAGCTTCGACACGACCGTGAGCACGCCCGCGAAGTGGCCGGGACGGACGATGCCCTCCAGCTCGTCGCCCAGCGGACCGGGGTGCACGGTGACCTGCGCGCCCGCCGGGTACATGTCCTCGACCGACGGCGCGAAGACGATGCCGACGCGCTCCTCGCGGCAGATGTCCACATCGGACTCGAACTGGCGGGGGTACTTCGCGAGGTCCTCGTTCGGCCCGAACTGCAACGGGTTCACGAAGATCGACACCACGACCACCGTGTTCTGCATGACCTGCGCCTCGCGGATCAGCTGCCGGTGGCCCGCGTGCAGTGCGCCCATCGTGGGCACCAGCGCGACGTTGCGACCGGCGTTGCGCAGCGCCCTGATCACCCGGTTCAGCCGGGCGGGGTCGCGGTGCACCGTGACGTCGTTCGGGCGGTAGTCGTCCTTGGTCAGTGGCTTGGTCACGTCAGTCCTCAAGAGTGGTGCGAACGTCGTTGGCCGCGTCGGGCTTGAGCAGCCCGGAGTGCTCGGCCCGGTCGGCGGTGCGGCGGGCGAGCACGCGGTAGCTGGGCAGGATCTCGGGTGCCTGGCCGGCGAGCACGCCGAGGTGCTTGCGCAAGGTACCCGTGTCGCCTCGGGCGACCGGACCGGTGAGGGCGCGGTCACCGTGGCGCAGCGCGTTGTCGAGCGCCGCGGACAGCAACGGGCCGAGCAGGCGTTCGGCGTTGGGGATGCCCGCGCCGGTCAGCAGGTCGGCGGCGTCGCGGACCAGCGTGATCAGGTGGTTCGCGCCGTGGGCCAGTGCCGCGTGGTAGAGCGGGCGGACGGCCTCCGGCACCCGGATCGGCTCCGCCTCCATCTCCACGACCAGCGCTTCGCCGACGCTCCACGCCACCTCGTCGCCGTCCGCGGCCGTGACGCCGACACACGCGGCACGCATCCGCTGCAGGTCTTCCTCGCGGCCGGTGAAGGTCATGACGGGGTGCAGGGCGAGCGTCAACGCACCCAGCTGAGCTGCGGGTTCGAGGACTTTCACGCCCTGAGCGCCGGACGTGTGGACGATGATCTGGCCCGCGCGCAACGACTCGGTGGCGACGAGGCCCTTCACGAGGCCTTCCAGCTCGTCGTCCGGCACCGCGAGCAGCACGAGGTCGGCGCGCCGGGCGACTTCGGTCGGGTCCTCGACGGGGACACCGGGCAGCAGGTCCTCCGCGCGGTTGCGGGAGGCCTGGGAGACGGCGGACGTGCCGACCACCACGTGACCGGTCCTGGCCAGCGCGGCGCCCAGCACCGAACCGACGCGGCCTGCCGAGATGACACCTACGGCGAGCCTGGCCGGACGTGGGGTCGCGTCCATGCGACTAACTCCTTCTGACGTTCCAGTCCCGGTTCGGGTACCAGACGACGCCGCCGAGGGTAATCCCGCCGATCCTGGCTTGAGGCCGGTCGGTGACAGGACTCACCGGCGAGCGGCGAGCCTGGCCGCGTTCAGCGTGTCGAGCAGCACCCCGTGCCGCTGTTCGGCGCTCTGACCCGCTGTTCCCTGCTCGATTCGGTGCCGCAGGAACGCGAGCTCGGTGACCGCTTCCTGGTAGGTCTTCACGGCCTTGGCCGACGAGTCACCGGACTTTCGCCGGACCGCCCGCAGCCAGTTCCTGCGCCCTTCGAGGCTCGCCAGCAACGCCACCTCGCTGGTCGCGATCCACCGGTTCTGCGCCATCGCCGCGAGCTGTCCTGCCACGATCCGCTGCTCCCGGCGGCGCTGCCAGACCACGATCGCGACGGCTCCCGCGAACACCGGCACCATGATCAGGAAGTAGAGGTTGATGAACTCCGCGCCGGTGCCGACCGTCGTGGAGAAGTTCCACAGCGAGTGCAGGCCGACCGCCGTGAGATAGCCGCCGATCGGCGCGAGGATCTTGGTCCTGGTGTTGCTGGAGCTGGCGGCGATGCCGACCCCGATGCCGGTCATCGACGTGAACAGCGGGTGCGCGAACGGCGAGAGCACCCCGCGCAGCACGAACAGCGCGATCACCCCGCCGCCCATGCCGCCGAGCCCGTTCTCCAGGAAGACCCGGCCGAAGTACCAGATGTTCTCGGTGAACGCGAAGCCCGCGGCCGTGATGCCCGCGTAGACCATGCCGTCGACGACGCCGTCGAACTCGTGCCGGCGGCGCAGGTACACGGCCACCAGGAACGCGGCCTTGGTCGCCTCCTCGACGATCGGCGCGCCGACCACCGCGGTGAACGTCGTGCCGTCGTTGGTGAGCAGATCGCCGAGCACGCGGCTGGTCTGGTTGAACGCGAGCGAGCTGATCGTTGCTCCGCACGCGCCCCACAGGAACGCGAAGAGCAGCATCTTCGCCGGTTCCGGCTCCCAGCGGTCGATCCACAGGAACGCGCTCACCACGAACGCGACCGGGATGAGCGCCGCGGCGGCACCGACCAGCAACGGCTCGATGCCGATGGCCGACGTGCCCAGCGCGAACAGCACGAGACCCGCCGCGGCCAGGGCGATCAGCCCCACCACGGGGAACAGGACGGTCCAGCGGCGCTGCTCGATGCGCTTGCGGGTCGGCGTCGGCGTGAGGTCGGCGTCGTTCACGGGAAATGACCTTAGATGCACACTTGACGGATGTTCGACTGGGAAGCCGCTTGGCACGCCGCTTTGTACGGGCCTTCCGGTTTCTTCGCCCGCGGGGAGAAGCCTGCTGCGCACTTCCGGACCTCGCCGCTGGTGGGTCCGGAGCTTGCTTCCGCGTTGTTGTCGTTGCTGGCGCGGGTCGACGCCGCGTTGGGGTTTCCGCAGGTCCTGGACTTCGTCGACGTCGGTGCCGGTGGCGGTGAGCTGGCGTTCGCAGTGAGGTCTCAGGCCTCCGGGTCGCTCGCTGCCCGGTTGCGGGTGACGGCCGTCGAGCTCGGGCCTCCGGTGTCGCTGCCCGGAGTTCGGTGGACCACTTCCATTCCTTCGTGTGTCGGGCTGCTGGTCGGGCACGAGTGGCTCGACTCGATCCCGTGCCCCGTGGTGACCGGGCCTTCCGCCGATCCGTGGATCACTCGATGGTGGCCATCCCTTGCTCCGGGAGAGCAGGCCGAGGTGGGGGCGCCCCGGGATGCGGCTTGGGCGGCGGCGGTCTCGTCGGTTCGCGGGGCGGCGCTGGCGATCGACTACGGGCATCTGGTGTCGTCGCGGCGCTTCACGCTGACCGGGTATCGGGACGGGCGGCAGGTTCCGCCGGTGTTCGACGGTTCCTGCGACATCACCGCGCACGTGGCTTTGGACGCGTGCGCTGCTGCTGCCGGTGGGGATTTCGTTCTGGTGTCGCAGCGGGATGCGTTGGGCGCCTTGGGTTTGACCGGTTCTGTTTCCGGTTCCGGGTGGGAGTGGCTGGAGTCGGCTGCTCGCGCCGGTCGGATCGCTGAGCTGCGTGACCCGCGTGGGCTCGGTGGGTTCGGCTGGCTGTTGCACGGTCGCGGTGTGGACGTCTCGGACCTGCTGCCCGCGTTGCCGTCCTGGCGTCCGATTCCCGCCAGCTTTTCCTCGGCCTGACGACGATCGTTCTTGTCATGCGAATCCACAACGTCTCGCCGTCCGCCTCGTTCTCCGACCCCGGCCGGGAGTACCGCGCCTCCGAACCCGGCGTGCCGCTGCGCTGCTGCCTGCGGAGGTCGCTGCCGGACGAGCCGGTCTGGCTGTTCCGCTACTCGCCCACGTCCGGCAAGGGCCCGTACGAGGAGGTCGGCCCGATCTTCACGCACGTGGAATGCCCCGACACGCCCTCGTTGGACCGCCTGCCCGACGAGCTGCTGGACGAATCCCGGATCCTGCGCTCCTACAACGCGGCAGGCCAGATCAACGACGGCTCGGTCGTCTCGCCCGGCTCGTTCGGGCAGGCCGTCGAGGGGCTGTTCACGGATCCGTCGATCGAGTCGCTGCAGGTCCGCAGTCTCTCGCACGGGTGCTTCCTCTTCGCGGTCACGAGGGCGTGACACCATGCTCGGGTGAGCGAGCAGATCACCGTCGGCGTGGGCGCGGGTGCCCAGTACCTGGGCGTAGACCGCGTGATCGACCTGGGCCCACTGCACCCGTCGGCCCACGGCGCCTACCGCCTGCGCCTGACCGTCACGCCAGACCTGGTGATCACCGCCGCCGAGCCCCTGGTGGGCCACCTGCACCGCGGCGCCGAGAAGCTGTTCGAGGTCCGCGACTACCGCCAGGTCCTGACGCTCGCCAACCGCCACGACTGGCTCTCCGCCTTCTGCAACGAACTGGCCGTCGCCCTGGCCGTGGAACGCATGACGGGCATGGACGTCCCGGCCCGCGCCCAATGGCTGCGCGCCCTGCTGTGCGAGCTCAACCGCCTGATGGCGCACATGGTGTTCCTGACTCCGTTGTGCGCTGAGGCCGCCATCTACCGCGAGGGCGTGCAGTCCCTGATGGAAGAGGCCTCGGGCGGCCGCATCCACTTCATGTTCAACCGGATCGGCGGCCTGCGCGAGGACGTCCCGGCGGGCTGGACCTCCCGAGTCGCCTCATTCCTGTCCACTGTGGACGCATCCTCTCTCGCCATTGATTTCGCTGCTTTGTCAGGCCTCGGCGTGCTGCCGCACGCCGATGCTTTGGCGTACGGCGTGACCGGCCCGATCGGGCGAGCCAGCGGCGTCGACTTCGACCTGCGGCGCGACGATCCGTTGCCCGCCTACAAGTCGTTGTCCTTCACGCCCGTTGTTCGGACAGAGGGCGACGCCGCTGCGCGCGTGCGGTGCCTTCTGTCCGAGGTGCAGCTGTCCGTCACGTTGGCCTCGCAGTGCCTGGACCAGCTGCCATCGGGCCCGGTGAACCTCCGCCTGCCCAAGGCCATCAAGGCACCCGAGGGTTCGGTCTACACCCGCGTCGAGGCACCGCTCGGCACGTCGGGCGTGCACCTGTCGTCGCGCGGTGAGAAGACGCCGTGGCGCCTCAAGCTGCGCACGCCGTCCTTCAACAACGTCCAGGCGCTGTCAGCTTTGTTGCCCGGCACCAAGGTGGACGACCTGCCTGCGGTGCTCAGCTCGTTCGCCGTGATCGTCGGCGACATCGACAAGTAGCAGCACGCGAGTCGTCGCCAGCTCGGTCGTCCCGCCGACGCGGACTTGCCGACCGCAGCCGACGGGTCCCAGGGCGCGTGCACGAGCCGTCGCCAACCAGCCTGGTCACCGACTTCCCGTCACGGGCGCACCACCGACGAGCCGCTACTCGTCCCGCCGGCGCCGACGACGAGGCGCATCGCCACCGCCGAGAGACGCCAGGAGTTCGCTCACCGACTTGCCGTCCGCGTGCGCACCCGACGGGTCCTCGGGCGCGGCACGGCGGCCGGTGGAGACCGCGGGCAGGCGGGTGGAGGAGTCCTCGGCCACTCGGCGGCCGGAAACCGGGGGCTCGTCGGCTGCGGATCGGCGGCCCGTCGGCACCACTGGCAGGCGGGCTGAGGACTGCTCGGCGGCGCGGCGGCCTACTGGGGGGAGCGAGACCAGCGAGTCCTCGGAGGCGCGGCGGGCTCGGGGGGCTTCCTCGCGAGCCGGGGCGTCGTCCGCGCGGCGGCGGCCACTCGACGGCGAGCCGCCGGAGGAAGGCTTCAGGGTTTCCCACGAGCCGCTGTCCTGCTCGGGAGCCGGGCGGTCGTCGGCACGGCGACGGCCGCCGCCGGTGGCCGTGGCGCGGGACTCGGCCAGGGCGGACGGGTCGATCATCTCGGTGCGCTCGGCCACGCGGGAGCGCGGTTCGGGCTTGCGGGTCTCGACCGCCTTGGCGACGGCGGCCGGGGCCTTCGGGGGCTCGGCCGGGCGGGACAAGGCCTCGGTGCGGTTCTGGGGCTGCGGGCGCGGCACGCGTTCGGTGCGGTTGACCTGAGCCTGCACCTGCTGCTGAGGCGGGGCGGGGGGCTTCACCGGCTGCGGCTGGGCGACCTGGGGTGCCACGCCGCCCAGCCGGGCTGCGACGCCGCCGGAGGGGCGCTGCTGGGGGCGGGGCGGTTCCTGCTTCGCGGCTTTCACGGGCTCGCGGCGCACGACGGCCGGCTGCGGGCGGGGCGAGGTGCGGGCCGGCTCCGGGCGCGCGGGCTCCGGGCGCAACGGCTCGCGGCGCGGCGGTTGCATCTTGGCCTCGTGGGCGACGCGCTCGATGAGCTCGGTGCGTTCGGAAGGCTTTTCCACCGAAGAGGAGGTCGTGACCGAGGCGGTGATCGCGGGCTTGGCGTTGATGATGCGGTTCTCGGGCAGCGAGGCCAAGCGCGCGGCGTCGGAGGCCAGGGAGCGCAGGCGGGTGGACTCGGCGCGCAGAGCCACGCGTTCGACCAGCACGTCGCCGCCCAGCAACGCCTGGAGGTTGTCGCGCAACGCGTGCAGGTCGGCGCGCAGGGCCTCGATGTCCGCGCGCGACTCCTCCTCGATCCGCTTGCGGGTCTCGGACTCGATCTCCAGCTCGTACTCGCGGCGGGCGGCTACCTCGCGCTCCAGCTCCAGCTCGTAGACGGACTGGAGGTCGGCCACCTCCTCGTCACGCTCGGTGACCTGTTTGCGGTACTTGGCGGCGAGGAAGGCTCCTACGAGAGCGGCCCACAGCGCGGCCACCACGGCCAGGCGCAGCATGCGGGCGCTGTCGCTCGCAACGAGCACCGCCGCGGCCACCAGGGCGAGCGCCAATGCCGCTACTAACAGCAAACGCCCGGTGCCACGACCGTGATCTTCCTGCTCGTCGTCGGCCGACGCGCCTCGCCCGGTCATGGGCACGAGGGTACCGCGTAGTTATGCGACTGAGACCTACGGCCGGGTATCTAATCCTTCCCGGGAGTCTCCGTCGGCGTCTTGCAACAGTGTTCCAACCAGAGCGCGGCAGCCGTCAAGCCAACCGCCGAAACCATCCCGACAACGGCCGCGAACAGGTCGTTCCCCGCCGCGGCGAACTCGTCGCGCACCGGGATGGTGTAGATCAGCAGACCGGCCCAGGCGCCGAACATCAACGCGCCCAAAACCGAGGAAGCCTTCGCCAGCGCGACCGCACGGGCCGCGGTGAGCGGCTGCACCGGCCGGGCACCCGGCCGCCGCTGGATCCGAGCCCGCAAGGAGAACGCGAGCCAGAGCTCCACCGCCCCGAGGGCGAGCAACGTCGAACCGGACGCACGCGGCAACGGCGGCAGCGAGTCGTACGCGAGCCGGAGCACCAGGTGGGTCAGCAGCCCGGCGATGATCGCGATCGTCGCCAGGTCACGAGGACGGGTGAACCTCACGAGTCCATCCAACCGGAAAGCACGAGATCGTCACGCCGCCGCACACCTTCCGACGACACGGGCAAAGAAGAAACAGGGCCGTGGCCCGGCAACACCGCGTCCGGCTCGACGTCGAGCCACGGGATCAGCACGGTGGCCCTCTCATGGGCCCCAGGATGCGGCAGCAGCAGCTCCGGGTGGTCCGAGGTCACCCCGTCCACCGAAACCACGTCCACGTCCAACGTGCGCGGCCCCCAGCGCTTCTCCCGGACGCGCCCGGCGGCGTTCTCCAGCTCCTGACCGCGCCGCAGCCAGCCCCACTCGTCGACGTCCGGGCCCGACACGATCACCACGGCGTTGAGGAAGTCCGGCTGGTCCTCCACGCCCCACGCGGCAGTTTCGTAGACGGGCGACACCGCGACCACGTAAGGGGAGAGCCCGTCCACCACCGACTGCAGGAACGCGAAGCGGTCACCCAGGTTCGACCCGATCGAGAGAACGGCGCGGCTCACCGGGGTTCCTTCAGCGGCGCCGCCAACCGGCGCGACCGGCGGATCGTCACCGACACGTCGTCGAACGTCAGCGGGATCGGCGCGGACGGCTTGTGCAGCGTCACCTCGACCGCGTGCAGCCGGGTGTCGGTCATCGCCGCGTCGGCGATCCGCCCGGCCACCGTCTCGATGAGGTCGCACGGCTCGCCACCGACGATCGCCGCGGCCATCTCGGCGAGCTCGCCGTAGTGGTAGGTCTCCTTCAAATCGTCGCTGCGAGCAGCCGACGAGAGGTCCAGCCACAGCGTGATGTCGACGACGAACTCCTGGCCGTCGCGCTTCTCGTGCTCGAAAACCCCGTGGTTGCCCCGAACCCGCAGGCCCGTCAACGCGATCCGGTCAGCCATGTCCCCGCCTCCACGCACCGGCGACGGCGACCGCGTCCAAGGTCCGGTCGACGTCGTGCACCCGCACACCCCACGCTCCGTTGAACGCAGCGAGAGCAGACACCGCCGCGGTCGCGTCCTCCCTGCCGTCCGGTGGACGGTTGCCGAGCAACGTGCCGAGGAAGCGTTTGCGCGATGCCCCCACCAGCACCGGGTAGCCCAGCTCGACCAGCTCGTCCAAGCGCTGCAACAACTCCCAGTTGTGGTCGCCGAGCTTCGCGAAACCCAGTCCGGGGTCGAGCACGATGGACGACTCCGCGACACCTGCCGCGACCGCAGCCTCGACGCGCTGCAGCAACTCGTCCCGCACATCCGAAACGACGTCGTCGTACTGCGCCAACGAATCCATCTCCGTGCTGTGCCCACGCCAGTGCATCACCACGTACGGCACACCGGCCGCGGCGACCACGCGGATCATCTCGGGATCCGCCAGCCCACCGGACACGTCGTTCACGATCGACGCGCCCGCCTCCAGCGCGGCCGACGCCACTGCGGCGTGCATCGTGTCCACGCTGACCGGCACACCCTCGGCGACCAGCGACCGGATCACCGGCACGACGCGGGAGATCTCCTCCGCGGCCTCGACACGTTCCGCACCGGGCCTGGTGGACTCGCCACCGACGTCGACCAGGTCGGCGCCGCGCTTGTGCATCTCGACGCCGTGCGCGACCGCGTCGTCCCGGTCCAGGTAGCGGCCGCCGTCGGAGAACGAGTCCGGCGTGACGTTGAGAACGCCCATCACGACGCAACGGCCGGGGCGAGGCAGACCTTTCACCGCAGCCGGCCCCTGATCAGCTCGATCGCCTCCGCCCGCGACGAGGCGGACGTGCGCAGCAACCCGCGCACCGCCGAGGTCGTGGTGCGCGAACCGGGCTTGCGCACACCGCGCATGCCCATGCACAGGTGCTCGGCCTCCATCACGACGATCACGCCGCGCGGCTCCAACCGCCGCACCAGCGCGTCCGCGACCTGGGACGTGAGCCGTTCCTGCACCTGCGGCCGCTTCGAATAAAGATCGACGAGCCGCGCGAGCTTCGACAACCCGGTCACCCGGCCGGCCTCGTTCGGGATGTACCCGACGTGCGCGACGCCGTGGAACGGCAGCAGGTGGTGCTCGCAGAAGCTGAACATCGGGATGTCCGTGACGAGGACGAGTTCCTCGTGGCTCTCGTCGAACGTCTTGGCCAGCACGCTGTCCGGGTCGGTGTAGAGACCCGCGAACAACTCCCGGTAAGCCCTCGCCACCCGAGCGGGCGTCTCTTTCAGGCCCTCGCGCTCCGGATCCTCACCGCACGCGATCAACAACTCGCGCACCGCAGCTTCCGCCCGTGCCTGGTCGAAGACCCGCCGCGCGGAGACGCCGGCCTCCCCGTTGCGGGTGAGACCGGCGTCTGCGCCGAGCTGATGTTGCTCTGTCACTGCCGCTCGTCCTGGTCGGACTGCGGCTTCTTCGGCTCCCAGACGTTGTGCGGCTTACCGCCGGGCACGGTCGCCGGGGTCCATCCGGGCGGGGCGCCGTAGTTCGGCGGACCCGACTGGTTCGGCGCCCCGGAAGGCTGGTGCGCGCCGTTGGTGCCGTTCGACGACGGCAGCTCCTCGGTCGGTGCCGCTGCGGGCTCGACCGCCTCCGGCTCGTCGTCGAGGGCGTCCTCCACGACCGGCGGCCACGGCTCGCCGCGTTCCTTCGCCAGCTCGCCGGGCGTCTTGATCGGCGGGATGTCGGACGGCGTGCGGTCACCGAAGTCGTTGAACTGGGTGATGCGCGGCCGCTTCTCGACGCGGGCGAAGATCCGCTCCAGTTCCTTCTGGTGCAGCGTCTCCTTCTCGATGAGCTCGAGCGTGAGGTCGTCGAGGACGTCGCGGTAGGTGACCAGCACCTCGTACGCCTCCGTGTGCGCCGCCTCGATGAGCTTGCGCACCTCCTCGTCGATCTCGTGCGCGACCTCCAGCGAGTAGTCCGCCTGGCGACCGGCCGAGCGACCGAGGAACGGCTCGCCCTGCTCCTGCCCGTACTTCACCGCACCGAGCTTCGCGCTCATGCCGTACTCGGTGACCATCGCGCGGGCGATCTTGGTCGCCTGCTCGATGTCGTTGGACGCGCCGGTCGTGGGCTCGTGGAAGACGAGCTCCTCGGCCGAGCGGCCACCCAGTGCGAACACCAGTCGCGCGATCATCTCGGACCTGGTCATCAGGTCCTTGTCCTCTTCCGGCACCGAGAGGGTGTGACCACCCGTGCGGCCGCGGGCGAGGATCGTGACCTTGTAGACCGGGTCGATGTCCGGCATCGCCCACGCGGCCAGGGCGTGCCCCGCCTCGTGGTACGCGGTGATCTTCTTCTCCTTCTCGGAGATGATCCGGCTCTTGCGGGCCGGACCGCCGATCACGCGGTCCACCGACTCCTCGAGCGCGGAGCCGTCGATGACGTGGCCGTTCTTGCGCGCGGTGAGCAGCGCGGCCTCGTTGATGACGTTCGCGAGGTCGGCGCCGGAGAACCCGACCGTCCGCTTCGCGAGTCCGTCGAGGTCGGCGTCCGCGGCGAGCGGCTTGCCCTTCGAGTGCACCCGGAGGATCTGCTTGCGGCCCTTCAGGTCCGGTGCGGACACCGGGATCTGGCGGTCGAAGCGGCCGGGACGCAGCAGTGCGGGGTCGAGGATGTCGGGACGGTTCGTCGCCGCGATCAGGATGATCCCGCCGCGCGAGTCGAAGCCGTCCATCTCGACGAGCAGCTGGTTCAGCGTCTGCTCGCGCTCGTCGTGACCACCGCCGAGACCGGCGCCGCGGTGACGACCGACCGCGTCGATCTCGTCGACGAAGATGATGCACGGCGCGTTCTGCTTGGCCTGTTCGAACAGGTCGCGCACACGCGAGGCACCGACACCGACGAACATCTCGACGAAGTCCGAACCGGAGATCGAGTAGAACGGCACGCCCGCCTCACCGGCGACGGCCCTGGCGAGCAGCGTCTTACCGGTTCCCGGCGGGCCGTACAGCAGCACGCCCTTCGGGATCTTCGCGCCGAGAGCCTGGTAGCGGCCGGGGTTCTGGAGGAAGTCCTTGATCTCCTCGAGCTCCTCGACGGCCTCCTCGGCACCGGCGACGTCGGAGAACGTCGTCTTGGGCATGTCCTTGGACAGCTGTTTGGCCTTGGACTTGCCGAAGTTCAGAACGCGGTTACCGCCGCCCTGAGCGTTGTTCATCATCCACATCAGCAGCAGCAACAGCAGGCCGAGCGGCACGAGGTAGATCAAGATCTGCATCAGGATGGACTCCTGGCTGACCTTGGTCTCCACGATCGGCTTGTTGCCGGCCTGGTCGAGGACGTTGAAGATCTCGTCCGTCGAGCTGGCCGGGAACTGCGTGATGAGACGGTTGCTGCCCTCGAAGGTGGTGCCGTCGGTGAGGGTGAGCCGGAGCCGCTGCTCCTTGTCCTCGATCGTGGCTTCCTTGACCTTGCCGTCCCTCACCTGTTGCAGGGCTTGGGACGTCTTGACCGGGTGGTAGCCCCGTGAGTCGTCGAAGAGCACGGTGAAGACGAAGTAGAGCAGCAACACCGCAGCGATCCACAGCAGCGGGTTGCGAAGCAGGCGCTTGCGGTCCATGCACTTACGGCCGGCGGGCGGCCTCGACCCTCCCTGACTTGCGCGTCGGGCAGTGGAAGACCCACATACCGCGTCCGACCAGCCTACCGCTCGCTGGTCAGGTACTGAGCACCCAACGGTCGGGCCTGCCCTGTGGTTCCCGCGGGTGACTCCCACCACGCATGTTCACGCTGTTCGGTTCATCCGGAACAAATACGGCCGTCCGGATGAGTGACGCAGGTCACGCCGTCTCACTACGTTTGGGGGTCACATGTCATCCTCATGCATCCCCCGAGTGTTCCCCCGCCACTCGAAAGAGTGAACACATGACCGAAGGTCAGTAACTGTATGTCAGCACGTCACACGTCCCCCGGTCTGTTCCGGCGGGTGGCCCTCCCCGTGGGCGCCCTGCTCGGAGTGGTCGCGGCGGCGGGCGTCACGGTCGTGGCACTGCGTGTCACCAGCGGCGCCGACTGCTCCGGCGCACTGCCGTTGAAGGTCGCCGTCACACCCGCCGCGTTAGATGTCGTGAACGCGGCAGCGCAGGACTACCAGCGGTCGCAGCCGGTGGTGAACGGCCGGTGCGTCCAGGTCCAGGTCGAGTCGCGCAACGCGGCCGACGTGGCCAACGAGCTCCCGACCGCGCAGATCAACCCCCACTCCCTCTGGATCCCCGACTCCTCGATGTGGGCCGCCGAAGCGCAGCGCCAGGCTGCGGAGACCGGCCCGGAGGCCCCGAAGCTCGACATCAAGCCGTCCCTGGCCACGAGCCCGCTGGTGATGGCCGGCTCGCAACAGGCGATGGGCAAGATCGGCTTCCCGGTCTCCCCCGTCTCCTGGTCCAAGGTCGTCGACCCGCGCGTGCAGATCTCCATGAGCGACCCGACGATGACCTCGGAGGGTCTCGCCGCGCTGTTCGTGATCCGCACCCTGCTCGGCAACGCGGACGGCACCCCCAAGCCGGAGCTGGTCGGCACCCTGCTGCGCGTTGGCCGCAGCGCCGTGCCGTCGGTGCGCGACTCGTTCGGCAAGGTCACGACGGACGCCGAGAAGGCCCCGCTCTTCGCCGCCACCGAACAGTCCGTGGTCGCCAACAACCGCTCCGTCAAGGACAACGCGGTGCTGGGCGCCCCGCCCAAGGAGGGCACGCTCTCCTTCGACTACCCGCTGGTCCGGGTCTCCCGCCCGAACGAGCCGGAGGGCATCGGCGAGGCCGCGTCCCAGTTCGAGAAGACCCTGCGCTCGGCGGAAACGGTGAAGCGCTTCGGCGAGGCCGGCTTCCGCACCGTGCAGGGCGCCGCGCCGGCCAAGTGGTCGACCGACGTCGAGGGCGTGCAGGCAGGCGACGTCAAGCTGATCGAGACCCCGAACGCCGACCAGGTCTCCGAGCTGCTGCGCACGTGGGGCGCGATCAGCCTGGACATGCGCATGCTGACCGTCATCGACGTCTCCGGCTCGATGATCGAGAAGAGCGGCAACGGCAAGACCCGCGTCGAGGCCGCCACCGAGGCGTCCATGACGGCTCTCGGGATGCTGCCGGACACCACGCAGATCGGTCTGTGGGCGTTCTCGACGGACAAGAAGCCGCCGAACGACTGGATCGAGCTCGTCCCGATCGGTCCGCTGGGTGAGCCGCTGGCCGGTGTCACGCGCCGCAAGCGCCTGGAGGCCGGTGCTTCACAGCTGCCCGGGCTCGTCGGCGGCGGTACGGCGTTGAACGACACGACGCTGGCCGCGTATCGGCACGTGCTGTCCGGGTACGACCCGTCGAAGGTCAACTCGGTCGTGTTGATGACGGACGGCCGCAACGACGACGTCTCCTCGATCGACACCGCCGCGTTGATCGAGACGTTGAAGCGGGAGGCGGACCCCGCCCGGCCGGTGCCGATCATCATGGTCGGGCTCGGGGACGAGGTCGACATGGACGCTCTGCGCTCGATCTCCGCTGCCAGTGGCGGTAAGGCGTACCAGGCTCGCAACCCGGAGGACATCCGCGGCGTGCTGCTGGACGCCGTGTCCCAGCGCCGGTGCCGTCCGACCTGCTGACCAAATGATGAACGGCGCTTTTGTTCACCTGAGGTGGACAAAAGCGCCGTTCATCATTTTCAGCTGGAGTAGACCTTCGGGTCCAGCGTGCCGATGTAGGGCAGGTCGCGGTAGCGCTCGGCGTAGTCGAGGCCGTACCCGACCACGAACTCGTTCGGGATGTCGAAGCCGACGTACTTCACCGGCACCTCGACCTTCACCGCGTCGGGCTTGCGCAGCAGCGTGCACACCTCGAGCGACCTGGGCTTGCGCGACTGCAGGTTCTTCAGCAGCCACGAGAGCGTCAGTCCGGAGTCGATGATGTCCTCGACGATCACGACGTTGCGGTCGGCAATGTCGCGGTCCAGGTCCTTCAGGATCCGCACCACGCCCGAGGAGGACGTGGAAGATCCATAGGACGAAACGGCCATGAACTCCAGCTGCACCGGAACGGGCAGCGCACGTGCGAGATCGGCCATGAACATCACGGCGCCCTTGAGGACGGTGATGAGCACGAGGTCGGAGTCACCTTCTGGGTGATCATCCGCGACCTGCTTGGCGAGTTCGGTGACCTTGTCGCTGATCTCCTGCTCGGTGATGAGCACGGATGCGATGTCGCCGTCGTACACGGACAGGTCCCCTCTGCTTAAGACTCTGGTTCAACAGCGAGCCTGCCATGCGCGCGCCGCACGACAAAGCCACCTGGTAGCCAGACACCGCCCTGACCGCGCCATTCACTCACCAGTGCGTCAACGCGGCGCAGGTGTGAATCGGACAGTTCCGGCACTCCGGAGTCGATGAGCCACGTCCTGAGCACTCTGCGTCGAAGTGCGACGGGCAACTCGGCGATGTCGTCCACCGCACAGCAGTCGCCGCTGAACGCCGAAGCCAGCGAGTCGAGTGCGTCACAGTCCTCCCGAAGCTGGGCCGCCGTGCGTGCCAACGACGACGCGACGCCGCCCTGCAGCACGTCCTCCAGCAACGGCAGCACCTCGGCACGCAGCCGCACGCGCGTGAACGACGGGTCGAGGTTGTGCGGGTCGTCCCACACCTCGATGCCCTGCTCCGCGCAGAAAGCCCTCGTAGCGGCCCGGGAAACGCCGAGCAGCGGCCGTCCCCACGGCGGGTCGTGGGCACGCATCCCCGCGATCGACCGCGGACCGGACCCGCGGCCCAGCCCCAGGAGCACCGTCTCGGCCTGGTCGTCGAGCGTGTGGCCGAGCAGCACGACACCGGAAGCAGGCCTCAGCGCGGCATAGCGGGCCTTGCGAGCCGCCGCCTCGGGACCGCCCGGCCCAGTCACCTCAACGGTCTCCACGCGCGCCACGAGACCGAACGAGGCGCACTGCCCGGCCGCGCGCAACGCCACCTCGGCCGAGCCCGGCTGCAGCTGGTGATCGACGACAACGGCCGAAGCACCGGGCACGAGCTGGCCGGCGCAGTACGCCAGCGCCAAGGAGTCGGCGCCGCCGGAGACCGCGACCGTCACGGCTTCCGGACGCACCTCGTCCAGGAACCGGCGAACCGCGCCGCGAACCTCGGCGACCGGACCGTTCACGGGGCCACGCGACGCAGCCAGGTCATCGGCTCGGTGATCTCGGCGCGGGTCGGCAGCGTCTCGGCGGAGGTCCAGATCGCGTTGAACCCGTCCATGCCGACGCGTTCGACGACGTACTCGGTGAACGCGGCGCCTTCCTCGTACTGGCGCACCTTCGCGTCCACGCCGAGCGCGGTGCGCAGGATCCGGTCGAGCAGGCCGCCACCCTTGCGGCGAGCGCTGAAGCGGGTGCGGATCGTCGACACGGACGGCACGACCGTGGGTCCGACCGCGTCCATCACGTGGTCCGCGTGGCCTTCGAGCAAAGTGGACAGTGCGATCAGCCGGTCCAGCACGGCTTTCTGCTGCGGCGACTGGATGAGCTCGATCAGGCCGATCGGGCCGTCGCCGGCGCGCAGCTTGTGCCGGAAGTCGCGGATGACCTCGGGCAGCGGCGCCCTGTCGTCGTCCATTGTGGAGAGAAGCGTGGTGACCTGGTCGGAGAAGTACTTGCGCAGCCACGGCACGCCGGTGAACTGCAGGCGGTGCGTGCACTCGTGCAGGCACACCCACATGCTGAAGTCGTCCGCCGGCACGTCCAGGGCCTGTTGCGCGCCAACGATGTTCGGCGCGACGAGCAGCAGGCGTCCGGCCAGCTGGTCGTTGGGGCTGAACGGGTCGTACTGGCCGAGCACGCGCGAGGACAGGAACGCCATCACAACGCCCGCCTGCACGCCGGCGGTGCCCGCGAGGATGCTCGCCATCGCACCGGCCTGACGCGGCATCGCGGGTCCGGTCAACGCCGCCAGCCCCTGCGCGGCCGCCCGCACCCACGCGGGACGGTCGACGACCTCACCCGGCAGCAGCGGCAGGCCCTGGCCGAGCCCGGTCAGCTCGCGGACGTGCACCTCGGCCTGGGGCGCGAGGTCGCGAAGTCTGCCGACGACGTGGTCGGCCTCGTCCTTCCCGATCACCGGACCTGGTCTCACGAGCCGCACCGCGGTCGAAACCGCCAGCTCCCAGTCCACCGGGCCGAGCTCTGCCTCCGTCGCGCCGTTCACGCTTCCGACGCTACCTGCGCCCGGCCCGCTACGAACAGCCACAACCCCGCAACGCAGCGGCCATCACGTCCAGCGCGGGCCGGACCGCGGTCAGCGGGTCGCCGTTGCTCGCCGACATGAACGCGAACACCAGCACTCGCCCGTCCACGTCGACGACCACGCCCGCGAGCGCGTTGACGCCGGTGAGCGTGCCGGTCTTGGCCCGCACCCAGCCCCTGCCGGCGGCAGCGTTGCCGTTGTAGCGCTCGGCCAGGGTGCCGCTGCCACCCGCCACCGGCAGTGCCGTCAGCAACGGCCGCAGCTTGGCCGTGCGCGGGTCGTCCAGCGTCGGCTTGGCCGCGGTGGCCAGCACGTCGGTGAGCAGCTTGGCCGGGATCTTGTTCGTGGCACTCAGACCGCTGCCGTCGACGAAGTTCGCGCCGGTGAGGTCGAACCCGTTCTTGGTGAGGACGTCCCGCACGGCCTTGACCCCGCCCGCGAACGACGGCTCGTTGCCGGACTTGATCGCGATCTCGCGCGCGACCGCCTCGGTGAGGACGTTGTCCGAGATCTGCATCATGTTGTCGACGAGCTGCTCGATCGGCGCCGACTTGATCTCGCCGAGCACCTGCGCGCCCTGGGGAGCCGTGCCCGCGGTGGCGCCGGGAGCCCCGATGCGCTGCGCGAACGCGTCCGCGGCCGACTGGGCGGGACTGCCGGTGCGGGCCGCCACGTCCTTCTTCGGGTCGAGCCGGCCGCCGTCGAGCATGAACGGCACGATCGGCGCGACCGAACCGCCCGCGATGTCCGCGCTCTCCCACTGCGGGCCGAGCGCCTCGCCCGTGTAGCGACTGAGGTCGAACTGGACCTTGGTGACCGCGCCCTTCTGCTTGACCTGGTTGACCAGGTCGTCGAGCGTCGCGGCGCCGGGGTAGACGGAGCTGCCGGGCGTGCCGGAGATCGTCGGGTCGCCACCGCCGACGATCACCACGGTGCCGGGTTCCGCGCCCTGGACGACCTTCGTGGACAGCTGCTCCGTCTTGTCCAGGCTGAGCAACGCCGCCGCGGCCGTGAGGATCTTGAGGCTCGACGCCGGGGTCGCGGCCGTGGTGTCGCCCTGCTGCCACAACGCGGTGCCGCTGGCCGGGTCGATGACGCTGCCGGTCAGGGTGCCGAGCGCCGCGTTGCCCGCGGGGCCGGTGAGCGCGGCCTTCACGCCTTGCGGGGACGGGGTCGGTGCGCCTGCCGTGGCCGCTTTGACCAGCGGCTGCACCTGGGCGGGTGGCGCCGGCGGCTTGGTCTCGATCGCCGTGGGGCCGCCGAACTCGTTGACCGCGTAGATGGTGGCGCCGGCGAGCGCGGCGACGACCAGCAGGCCGAGCACGACCGCGAGGGGCTTGCGGCCCTTCTTGGGCTCGTCGGAGGTGCTCAGCCGGTCTTCCGGCTCTTCCTCGTAGCCGGAGACGGGGAGGGTCTCGCGGAGAGGCTTTTCCTGGCGCTGGGTCTGCTCGGGGACGGAAACCGGCCGCTGGGGCTGGTCGAAGCGCGAGGGATCTTGGCGCGAGGGATCTTGGCGCGAGGGATCTTGGCGCGAGGGTTCCTGGCGCGAGGGTTCCTGGCGCGACGGGTCCTGGCGCGACGGGTCCTGGCGCAGAGACTCGGCGCGCTGGGGTTCTTGGCGCGACGGTTCGGGGCGCGAGGGCTCCTGGCGCGGGGGTTCCGGGCGCTGCAGCTGGTCAACGCGCAACATCTCAGTGCGCTCCGACCCGGTGCGCTGCGAATCCGTGCGCAGAGACTCGGCACGCTGAGGTTCTTGGCGCGACGATCCGAGGCGCGACGGCTCCTGGCGCAGGGGTTCCGGGCGTTGCAGCTGGTCAACGCGCAACATCTCGGTGCGCTGAGACTGAGAGCGCTGCGAATCCGTGCGCTGTGACTCGGAGCGCTGTGACTCGGAGCGTTGCGAATCGGAGCGCTGCGAGTCCGTGCGCTGCGAGTCCGCACGCTGCGACTCGGGGCGCTGCGACTCGGGGCGCTGCGGTTCCGTGCGCTGGGGCTCGGTGCGCTGCGAGTCCTGGCGAGCAGATCCATCGAGTTTGACCGGCTGGTCGAACCACGACTTGTCCATCGGCAGCTGGTCGACCCGAGCCGTCTTGGCGTTCGGGGCCATGCTCGCGCGGGGGTCCCCTCCCTGGGGTCCCCCGTTTTCAATTTTGCCAGGCGGCACCGACAGTTCTGTCGTCTTCTGGTCCGGCCTGTGGACAACTTCGGGCTTGGCCGCTGGTTTGGCCACCACGCGGGTCTGGTCGCTCTTCGGCTCGACCACCGGCGCGGCCTTGCCCTGCTCCCCAGGCGCGATCCGCATCGGCGCCGCACGCGGAGGTTCGGCGGGTTGGCCACCGTCCGGCCCAACCTGCCCGTGAGACTTCCCACCCGAAGATCCACCGGCAGAACCGGGAGCACCGCCGGAACCGGCCAAAGGCACACCCGTGCCACCAGCCGCGGCACCAGCATCGTTCGGGGCGGAACGAACTGGGGACGAGCGCGGGGGCTCCGGTGTGGACGGTGGCGTCAGCACCGCCGCGACGGGGAACCGCATGGTCGGCTGGTCCACTGACGGGCGCTTGACCTGCACCGTTGGCTCGGCGAGCGGCTCGTCCAGGTCCGCGTCGTCATCGTCGGTCGGCCACTGGGGCTCGTCCGGCAAGAGGGCCTCCGTCAGCTCGGTACGGGCAATCTCACACCCTCCAGCCGCCGCTCCGATGAGGGTTGACAGGGCGTCGTGGTCCACACTAGTGGCGTCACGAATGGGCTACATGAGCGAGGACCAGTGGAGTTCGACGTCCTGATCGAGATCCCCAAGGGCGTGCGCAACAAGTACGAGGTGGACCACAAGAGTGGCCGCATCCGCCTCGACCGCACGTTGTTCACGTCGACGCAGTACCCGGCCGACTACGGGTTCATCGAGAACACCCTGGGTGAGGACGGCGACCCGCTGGACGCCCTCGTCCTCGTCCAGGAACCGACGTTCCCCGGCTGCCTGATCGCGGCCCGCGCCATCGGCATGTTCCGCATGACCGACGAGAAGGGTGGCGACGACAAGGTTCTCTGCGTCCCCGCCCACGACCCGCGGCACGAGCACCTGCGGGACATCCACCACCTGGCGGAGTTCGACCGCCTGGAGATCCAGCACTTCTTCGAGGTCTACAAGGACCTGGAGCCCGGCAAGAGCGTCGAGGGCGCGTCCTGGGTGGGCCGCACCGAGGCCGAGGCCGAGATCGAGCGCTCCTACCAGCGCTTGAAGGACGCCGAGGCACGCGGCGAGACCTTCCACTGAGCGCACGCGAAAGGGCCGTCCCCCGCGAGGAGGACGGCCCTTTTCGTTTGCCCGTTAGTGGATCGCGACGGCCTCGGCGTCCGCGACCCGCTCCAGACCCGACCTGGTCGACAGCGGCTTCTCGCGCAGGAACCACACGAGGACGAACGCCGCGATCATCACGATCCCGCCGGTCATGAAGACCGTGTCGATCGCGCTGGAGAACCCGTCGAGGAACGGCTTGGCCAGCACCGGGTCGAGGTGGTTGAGGAACTCGGTGTTGTTGATGTCCACACCGGCCCCGCCACCGCTCTGCAGCGCCTTGGCGAACTCCGGGTTGTGGCCCAGCGCGACCTTGAACGCCTCGGTCTGCATCGCGGCCTTGAGGCCCTCCGCGATCTTGTCACCGACCGTGCTGAACAGGATCGACAGGAACACCGCGGTACCGACGGTGCCACCGATCTGGCGGAAGAACGTCGCCGAAGCGGTCGCCACGCCCATGTCCCGCGGCTCGGCGTCGTTCTGGATCGCCAGCAGCAGCGTCTGCATGCACTGGCCGAGGCCGGCGCCCATGACGAACATGTAGATCATGACCTGCCAGTTCGGCGTGGTCGTGCCGATGGTGCTGAGCAGGATCAGCGCGACCGACATCAGACCGGCGCCGATGATCGGGAAGATCTTGTAGCGCCCGGTCTTCGACGTGACGCGGCCCGCGATCGCCGTGGCGGACATGATGCCGAACGTCATCGGCAGCAGCATCAGGCCGGAGACCGTCGGGGTCACGCCCTTCACGATCTGCAGGTACAGCGGGATGGAGACCATGCCGCCGAACATGCCGATGCCGAGCACGAAGTTGATCGTGTTGCCCAGCGCGAACGTGTGGTTGCGGAACATCCGCATCGGCAGCATCGCCTCGTCGCCCATGCGGATCTCGGCCCACACGAACGCCAGCAGACCGATCACACCGGTCACGTACATCGCGATCGACGTACCGGACGCCCAACCCCACTCGCGGCCCTGTTCGGCCACGATCAGCAGCGGCACCAGGCCGACGGTCAGCGTGAGCGCGCCCAGGTAGTCGATGCGGTGGTCGACCCGCTGGTGCGGGATGTTCAGCACGCGGCCGACGACGAACAGCGCGAGCAGCGCGATCGGCACGTTGACCAGGAACACCCAGCGCCACCCGGTGATGCCGGCGAACGAGGTCAGACCCGCGAACACACCGCCGATGACCGGCCCGAGCACGCTCGCCGAACCGAACACGGCCATGAAGTAAGCCGAGTACTTGCTGCGCTCACGCGGCGAGATGATGTCCGCCATGATCGCGAACGCCAGCGACATCAGACCGCCGGCGCCGAGACCCTGCACCGCGCGGAACGCGGCCAGCTCGTACATCGACGTCGCGATGCCCGAGAGCAGCGAACCCGCGAGGAACAGCGAGATCGCGGCGAGGTACATCGGCTTGCGCCCGTAGATGTCCGACAGCTTGCCGTACAACGGCGTCGTGATGGTCGCCGTGATCAGGTAGGCGGTGGTCGCCCACGCCTGGAGCGTCTGGCCGTGCAGCTGGTCGGCGATGGTCTTCATCGCGCTGGCGACGATCATCTGGTCCAGCGCGGCGAGGAACATGCCCAGCAGCAGGCCGGACAGCACCGTCATGATCTGGCGGTGAGTCAGGGAGACGCCCGGTGTGGGTGTCGCCTCGGTTGTTGATGACATCTCTACTTTTCCCCTCCTGCGCGGGTCCCCGTCCCGCGTTCGGTCATAAGCGCCGGAATCGTGCGCTCGTAGTCCTGGACAAAGCGTTCGAACAGGTCCGCGAAGCCCTTGAAGTCCTCGTCGGGCCAGTCCGCGAACACCTGCTCGATCGCGTTGTTGCGCTGCCGGCGTCGCTCGATGAGCAACTGGCGCCCCGCTTCGGTGACCGCCAGCACGCTGGCCCGGCCGTCCGCCGGATCGGCGCGCCGCTCCACAAGTCCGTCCTTCACCAGCCCGGCCACCTGCCTGCTGACCGTGGACGGGTCGGACAGAACAGCCTCCGCCAAACCGCTCGAACGGCACTCACCGAGTCCGGAGAGCGTCGCGAGCAGCACGAAGGCGGACTTGTCCATGCCCTGCTTGGCCATCTGATGAGCGACCTGGGCGTGCATCTTGTTCAGTCGCACCATGGCCATGCCCACTCGATCCGCGAGCTCGTGCTCGGGATCGACGGCCATGCACCTGCCCGGATCGACCATCTGACACCTCGTTGCTTGTATCACCCAACTAGTTGCTCGCTACAAGCATCCATCCCGGTCGACCAGATTGCAAGTGAGTTTCAGGTCTCACTCCACAGTGGAGCGGCACAGCAGCGCAGAGTGGTGGTTACCGACGGGTAGCAGCGCGGGTTACTCGCCGGTAGCATCCGGTCCCATGAGCCAAGATGTGTCGTTCCTCGCCGACGCCATGAAGCAGGCCGTGCCGTACGTGAAGACCACCGGCATCGAGTTCGAGGAGGTCTCGCCCTCCCGCATCGTCGCCTCGCTGCCGGACAACCCGTCGTTGCACAACCACATCGGCGGGCCGCACGCCGCGATGATGTTCGGTCTCGGCGAGTCCGCGTCCGGAGCTGTCGTCATGGCCGCGTTCGCCGCACACCTGGGCAAGGCGACGCCGCTCGCGGTCCGCGCGGAGATCTCCTACAAGAAGATCGCAATGGGTGTGGTGCGCGCCGAGGCCGTTCTCGGCCGTCCCGCCGACGAGGTTCTCGCCGAACTGGAGGCCGGTACGCGCCCCGAATTCCCGGTGAATATCATGATCACCGACGCCGACGGCGTGACCACCTGCGAGATGACCGTCGTCTGGACTTTGAAGCCCGCCCGCTGAACTGGGCATCTCCGTATTTCAGTTCGGACTACCGGTGAACCGATCCGCGCCAAATACGTAACCTTGGCCGCTCCCCGAATGCGTAGCACCATTCGGATTCATGTCGGGGTGGAGAACTCTGGGCGGCGGCGTCCTGCTGGTCGTGCTCACCGCTGGGTGCAGCGCACAGACACAGCAGTCGACGCCCGTCGCGGTCGAGAAACCGGTCGAGGACGTGCCCGTGACGACGTCCGCGTCGGTGCCACCTGCCCAGCTGGGCATCACGGTGGCGTCGATCGTGGACGGTCGTGCGGTGATGCTGTCCGATGGCTCGAAAGCCGAGGTCGCCGGCCTGGCTCAGCCGGGACCGTGCTGGGCGGAGGCCGCGACCAGCTTCGCCAAGGCCATGCTGCTGAACCAGCAGGTGCGCTACGACCGGACCACGGGTGCGCTGAGCCTCGCGGACGGCACCGACTACACGTTGCTCGCGCTGGGCAACGGCGCGGGCCGGACCACCGGAACCCCGACGGCGGCACAGCGCGAAGCAGAAGGCGCCGCGCAGGGAGTGCCGATGGGCCTGTGGGGCACGCCGTGCGGCGGCAAGGACACCACCGAGACGCCGCCTCCCCCGCCGCCGCCACCCGCACCCGTGCCCAAGCCGACCACGGCGAAGCCGACCACACCCCCGAAGCCCAAGCCGGTCTTCTTCGCCACCTGCGACGACGCCCGGCGTGCCGGTGCGGCACCGCTCTACTGGGGTCAGCCGGGCTACCGCGTCGAACTCGACGACAACCGGAACGGAATCGCCTGCGAGTCCAGGTACAGCACCGGTTATCGCTAGCCTCGGATCATGCGACTGCACGTTCACCAGTGGGGCACGGGTCCGCGTGTGGTGCTGGTGCACGGCGGTGTGCTCGGCGGCCGCGAAACCTGGCGCGCCCAACGGCCTCTGACCGAGCGGTGGACGCTGGTCGCCCCTGATCGGCCTGGCCACGGGCAGTCGCCACCCGCGCGGCAGGACTTCGAGCCGGAAGCGGCGCTCATCGCCGACCAGTTGCTCGACGAGCCGAGCCACCTCGTCGGGTTGTCGTACGGCGCGATCGTGTCGATGTACGCCGCCGCGCTGCGACCGGAGAACGTGCGGTCGTTGACGATCCTCGAACCTCCGTCCGCCGGTGTGGCGCGCGGAGTCCCGGTCGTGGACGCGTTCGGGGCCGCCACGCGCGGGTTGATCGAGGCCGAGCTGGACCCCGTGGAAGCGCTGCGGCGCTTCTTCCCCATCGCGGGCGTGCCGATCGAGGTCCCCGACCAGCCGCACGAGACGCTGGTCAAGGGCATGCGCCAACTCCTGGACGCACGGCCTCCGGACGAAGCCGAGCCGCCACTGGCAGCGTTGCGCGAGGCCGGGTTCCCGATCCTCGTCGTCTCCGGTGGCCACAGCGAGGCGAACGAGATCATCTGCGACACCATCGCGCGCGAGACCGGTGGGCAACGAGCGGTGTGCCGCGGACGCGACCACCTGGTGCCGGAAGCTCCTGAGTTCAACGCGCTGCTGGAGAGTTTTCTAACCTCAACGGCATGAAGCTGGACAGGAGTGCCGTCGACTACACGCCCGGCAACGTCGGGGCCATCGCGAAGCAGGCCGAGGACCGGGGCTACGACGGGTTCTGGCTCGCCGAGACCAAGCACGACCCGTTCCTGGCGCTGAGCGGAGCCGCCGCGGCGACCGAGCGGATCGAGCTCGGCACGGCGATCGCGGTGGCGTTCGCGCGCAACCCGATGACGATCGCGACCACGGCGAACGACCTGCAGCTGCTGTCTCAGGGCCGGTTCAACCTCGGCCTCGGCTCGCAGATCGAAGCCCACATCACCAAGCGGTTCTCCATGCCGTGGAGCAAGCCCGCGGCCCGCATGCGCGAGTTCGTGCTGGCGATCAAGGCGATCTGGCACGCGCGGGAGACCGGCGAGCGGCTGGCGTTCCGCGGCGAGTTCTACAAGCACACGCTGATGACGCCGTTCTTCGATCCCGGCCCGAACCCGCACGGCACCGCGCCGATCTACCTCGCTGGCGTCGGCGAGTTGATGACCGAGGTGGCGGGCGAGGTCGCGGACGGCTTCCTGTGCCACAACTTCACGACCGAGCGGTACCTGCGCGAGGTGACGCTGCCGGCGCTCGAACGCGGCCGGGCCAAGGCGGGCAAGACGTTGGAGGGCTTCGAAATCAGCGGGCCCGTGTTCGCGGCTTCCACGGACGAGGAGATCGCCGACGTCAAGCGGCAGATCGCGTTCTACGGATCGACGCCCGCGTACAAGCCGGTGCTGGACCTGCACGGCTGGGGCGAGCTGCACGAGGAGCTGCACCGGATGTCCCGGCGGCAGCAGTGGGCGGAGATGAGCGAGCTGATCAGCGACGACGTGCTGCGCGAGTTCGCGGTGGTCGGGCCTGCCGACACCCTCACGGCCGCGTTGCTCGATCGGTACGGCGACGTCGTCACGAGGATCTCGCCCTCGGCGAACGTTCTTCAGCGCCCGGAGAAGTGACTGAGGCCCTGCCGTGCCAGCTCGGCGTGGAAAGCGTCGAGCTCGGCGCGCACTCTGGCGACGCCCCTCTTGCGGATCCACCTGCGTCTGCCCACGTTGGCGGCGGTCAGGGCGAACGGCAGCGCCAGCACGGTCAGGATCAGCATCGTGATCATCTTGTCTCCTCAGGGGTTGCGAACAAGCAACGACCAATCGAGACACCGCTTACGGTAGCGGGTCCAAAGCCACCCAGGTGGAGCAAAGTCACCGACAGCAACCCAGTTCTTGACTAATTTTGTTTTCGGTGCGACGGTGGAGCCATGTTCGAAGTGGCGGTGATCGAGGACCCGGCTGCGGCCGAGGTGTCGCTGGATCCGGTGCGGGCGCGGTTGCTCGCGGAGCTGGCAGAGCCGGGATCGGCGACGATGCTCGCCGCGAAGGTCGGCCTGCCCAGGCAGAAGGTGAACTACCACCTCCGCACGCTGGAGCAGCACGGTCTGGTGGAGCTCGTCGAGGAACGGCGCAAGGGCAACGTCAACGAGCGCCTGATGCAGGCGACGGCGGCGTCCTACGTGATCTCACCGACGGCGCTCGCGGCCGTGCAGCCGGATCCCGCGCGGTCGCCCGACCGGTTGTCCGCGCGATGGCTGCTGGCGGTCTCGGCGAGGCTGGTGCGCGACGTGGGCACGTTGATCACGGGCGCGACCAGAGCGAACAAGCGGCTCGCGACGTTCGCACTGGACGGCGAGATCAGGTTCGCTTCCGCCGCAGACCGCGCGGCGTTCGCCGAGGAGCTCGCCTCGTGCGTGACGCAGCTCGTCTCGAAGTACCACGACGAACAGGCCGAAGGAGGGCGTGCGCACCGAGTCGTCGTCGCCCTGCACCCCAGTGTCGTTGCTGCCAAGGAGGACGAGTCGTGAGCCGCGAGTTCGAGATCAAGAAGGAAGTCGAGGTCGAGGGGACCCCGGAGCAGGTCTGGGACGCGATCGCGACCGGGCCGGGCATCGACTCGTGGTTCATGGGCCCGCACACGGTCGACGGACGGCTCGGCGGCCGCATGACGCTCGACCTGGGCTTCTTCCAGGAAGCGTCGACGATCACCGTCTGGGAGCCGGGCAAGCACCTCGCGTATGAGAGCGACAAGGGCGAGGACGGCACGGTCCACGCGATGGAGTACCTGATCGAGGCGCGTGACGGCGGCTCGACCGTGCTCCGGTTCGTGCACAGCGGCATCCTCGGCGACGGCTGGGGCGACGAGTACCTCGACCAGACCTCGTACGGCTGGGACATGTACCTCTCCACACTGGGCCAGTACGTCAAGCACTTCAGCGGCCGTCACGGCACGTACGTGTTCGCCCAGGCGCCCCAGGAGCAGCCCGACGACGCGTGGGCACGGCTGCTCGCGGCGCTCGGCGTGCCTGCCGACCCCGAGATCGGCGACGAGGTCACGCTGGAGCCCTTCGGCATCACCGGGGTCGTCGACTTCGCCTACGACCTGCCGGGGGTGTTCCTCAGCGTGCGCGGAACCGATGGCCTGTACCGGTTCCACGGCACCCGCGCCGTCGGGCACCACCTGTTCGGCGACGCGACCGGGCAGAGCGAGAAGTGGACCGCGTTCCTGGCCCAGGCGCTGTCAGCCGACCCGAAGTAGTTCCGGTTCCACCTGCCGCGCGGGCGTAACACTCAGGGCACTCCATCGCTCACAAATGAGATTTAGCTTCCGGGATGTGAAAACTCGGTCGCTCTTCGTTCAGCTTCTCGTCGCGGTCGTCGCCGGAGTGCTGGTGGGCCACTTCTTCCGGGCTCTCGGCGCCGACCTGAAACCGATCGGCGACGGCTTCATCAAGCTGATCAAGATGGTGATCGCGCCACTGATCTTCTGCGTGGTGGCCACGGGCATCGCGAAGGTCGGTGACCTGCGCGCGGTCGGCCGCATCGGGGCGAAGGCGCTGATCTACTTCGAGGTGGTGTCGACGGCCGCGCTCGCGTTCGGGCTGCTGGTCGGCAACGTCGTGCGACCGGGTGCCGGGATGAACGTCGACCCGTCCACTCTGGACGCCTCCGCGGTCGAGACGAAGACGCAGGGTGGTCACCTCCCGGGCGTGGTCCAGTTCCTGCTGGACCTCATCCCTTCCAGCGTCGTGGACGCGTTGGCGCGCAACGCATTGCTTCAGGTCCTGCTGTTCGCGGTGCTGTTCGGTTGCGCGCTGGCCCAGCTCGGCGAGCGCGCGACGCCCGTCGTGGACCTCTTGGAACGCGTCAACCTGGCGTTCTTCACCGTGCTCGGTTACGTGATGAAGCTGGCGCCGCTCGGAGCGTTCGGCGCGATGGCCTTCCTCGTCGGCCAGTACGGCCTGGGCTCGTTGCGGACGTATCTGTGGCTGATCCTGTCGGCGTACGGCGCGGCGCTGTTGTTCTGCGCGTTGCTCGGGGTGATCGCCTGGACGTTCGCGCGGGTGAACCTGCTGCGGTTCGTGCGTTATGCGCGCGAGGAGTTCCTGCTTGCTCTGGGCACCGCGTCGTCGGAGGCCGTGCTGCCGCGGATGATGGTGAAGCTGCAGCGCGCTGGGTGCGCGCCCGCGTCGGTCGGCCTGGTGCTGCCGACCGGGTACTCGTTCAACCTGGACGGTGCCTCGATCTACCTGTCGCTGGCCGTGGTGTTCCTGGCCCAGGCGTTGAACGTGCCGTTGGATCTCGGTGACCAACTGGTCGTCGTGCTGGTGCTCGTGCTGACCTCGAAGGGCATGGCCGGCGTGCCCGGCTCGGCATTCCTGGCGCTGTCGGCCACGGTCGCCGCGGTCGGCTCGATCCCGGCCGCGGCGGTCGCTCTGCTGCTCGGTGCGGACCGGATCATGGACTCGATGCGCGTCTTCACCAACCTTCTCGGCAACTGCGTGGCCACGTTCGTCGTGTCGCGCTGGGAGGGGATGCTCGATGTGGAGGCGATGAGGTCAGCCCTCGGCGAGCCGGTCCGTGACGACCTGGTCGAGCAGCGCGAGGGTTAGCCGTCCTTTCCGGGCACGGCGAGCCACTCGTCGACGACCTCGTCGAGCAGCTTGAGCGTGAGCCTGCCCTGGCTGAGCACGACCTCGTGGAAGTCCCGGACGTCCCGGCCCTGCGCTTCGGCCTTCTTGCGCAGCTCCTGGAACTTGAGGCGTCCCACCATGTACGCGAGCGCCTGACCCGGTTCGCCGAGGTATCTGTCCACTTCGGACTCGATCTGCATGAGCGCCATCGGGGTGTTCTCCACGAGGAAGTCGATGGCCTGCTGTCGGCTCCAGCCCTTGGCGTGCAGGCCGGTGTCGACGACGAGCCGTCCCGCGCGCATGGCGTCCATCGTGAGCATGCCCAGCCTGGACTCGTCGTTGCTGTACAGGCCCATCTCGTCCGCGAGCCGTTCGCAGTAGAGCGCCCAGCCCTCACCGAAGACGCTGATCGGGGCCTTGCGACGGACCACAGGCAGGTCCTTGAGCAGCGCCGCCTTGGAGTACTCGAAGTGATGCCCCGGCACGGCCTCGTGGTACGCCGTGGCCTCGTCCTCGATCTTGAGGCGGTGCTGGGGTTCCTTGGTGTTGACGAAGTACGTGCCGGGCCGGCTGCCGTCCTCCGAGGCTCCGAAGTAGTGCGGCGGCACGTGCGCGGGCACCGACGGCGGGGCTTCCTCGATCGCGCACTTCTGGTGCGGCATCGTGCGGAACCACTGAGGCGCAACGGCTTCGGCCTTCGCGACGGCGGTTCGCGCGGCTTTGAGCATCTCGTCGCCGCTGCTGTGCCGGAACTCGACGTCGTTGCGGATGCGGTCGAACACGTCGTCGCCGTACTGGGCGAACTCGCGCTTGAGGTCCTCGATGAGCCTGAGTCCGGTGGCGTGCAACTCTTCCGGGTCGAGGTCCTCGGTCGTGTGCTCGCGAACCGCCGTCCGGTAGATCTCGTCGCCGCCGGGCAGCCAGCACAGGCCGCAGTGCTCGGTGTCGCGTCCGAGTGGCAACGCTTCGTTCTGCAGGAAAGCGCGGTAGTTCTCGATGGCGGGCTTGAGGTGTGCATCGATCACTTCGCGCGCGCCGTCCACAACGTCGAACGCGTCGAGGTTCTCAAGATGGCCGTCCATCAGCTCAATTGCCTGCTCCACCAGGTGTTTCACCGGCGTGAGGCCGCTAGCGAACCCCGTGCGATGCCGCTCGATCATCGTGCCGAAGAACCCGTCGAGCCCGCGCAACCGTTGCAGGTACCCGGCTTTCTGCTCCTCGGTGGCGACCGGCACGCGCGGCAGGAAGGCGAGCGTGCCGGGGATCGCCCCGCGGAGGTTGCCGCTGATGCCGAACTCGATCTGCCGCGCGTCGATCTGGCTGGACTGCGTGCGCACCTCGTGCAGCACGATCCCGAGCGTGAGGCGCTCGGACAGATCCGCGGGCTGAATCCGTTGCGCCACTTGCGCGATGGCTTGCAGCCTGGTGGCGTACTGCCGTTCGGCCTCCTCGCTGTGGTCGACGAGCGAGGCGTTGTCGAGGTCGAAGCCCATCAGGCTGGCGTCGAGCGGGTAGCGGTCGAGAATGGTGTCGAAGAGGCGGTCGGCGAGCGCGTTGACTTCGGACATCTGTCCCCCAGAGTTACGCCGTTGAGCGGCCATCGCGTGCTTTGCCGGCGGGTACTTCCCTCTTATGCGGTGGCTGTTGCTGATCATCCTGCTTACCGGCTGTTCCGCTCTACCCCTGTCCTCCACTCCACCCGGTCCCCAAGTGGACCGCGTGCCCACCGGCACCCTCGACGCCGCCTCGGCCCGCACCTCTCTCGCGGCGCTTGTCGTTGCCACGCCGGGCCGTCTGGACGGGTACGTACGCGACTGCGCTGATGGTCAGGCGTGTGTGTTCGGCCAGCCGTGGTTCGACACCGACGGCGACGGCTGCGACCAACGCAGCCAGGTCCTGGCCCGCGACCTGACCGGTGTCTCGCGCAAACCGGGCCGGTGCTCCGTGCAGTCCGGCACCCTGGACGACCCGTACACCGGCACGCGCGTCACCAGCGTCTCGAAGATCCAGATCGACCACGTGGTGCCGCTGGCCGAGATGTGGCGCAGCGGGGCGGCCGGGTGGGCACCTGAGCAACGGGTAGCGGCGGCGAACGACCTGCGGAACCTCGTGGCGGTCTCGGGCAAGGTCAACCAGTCGAAGGGCGACAAGACGCCTGACGAGTGGATGCCGCCCAACGCCTCGTATGCGTGCTCGTACTCGCGGATCTACGTCACGGTGAAGGTGGCGTACGGGCTGACCGTGGCGCCCGCGGAACGTTCGGCACTGGAGCAGGCCCTCACCACTTGTCGCACGCTTCCTACGACCTGATCAATCAGTTCGGCGAATCAGACCGGAGTATCCGACGATGACCAACGTCGCCAGGATCCACACGGCTACCTGCAGCAGCCAGATCGCCATCGCGAACGCCTGTCCGCGACGACTGATCGTGTCGAGGTCGCATCTTTCACGAACACCGGTCGCCGCAAGCGGAAGGCCTCGATCGATTCCCAGCCCAATCTGTTCGAACGTCGAACACGGCGTGAACGGATACTCGGCCCGACTGGTGTGTCCGGCCACGTACCGACCATCCCGGATCGACGTGTGTCCAGCCCACAGGCCGAGCAGACCTGCCAATATGAGAACGGTCAGCGTTGCGACTACTGTGCGACTGACGCGGTATCCGTAGCCCGCTAATAATCCCCATGTCCTATGCCTGAGCCGCGACCACCTGCTGTCGAACTCTCCACGAAACCGACGGTCGTCTTGCTGAGCGATCAGAATACGGCGCACGGCCACGTCATTGCCAGAGGCATGTTCAACACCAGCCAACTGCGAGTAGGACTGAGCCGTATACACGCGCGTGTGCGACTGGATCCAGTGCAACCAGCTCAACCAATCCGCGCCCTCCGTCGCGAGAGTCCCATACATCAGCCCGTAGATCAACAAATCTCCAGATGCACAGTCATAATCGACATCGGCCTCACAAAGCACATTGCTGGAAATACTCAGATAGTCGGTTGTTACATGATCAAGACAGACCAGCGCACCTCCGGCCTCGAAGTTCTTGATCTCGAACCGACTCCAACGAACACCACCCAGGCTTGCACCGGCAAGGTCGATGACAGCACGCCAGCTTTTCCCTTGAATCGATGAATCGCCGCCAAGCCACAGTTCACCTTCGACCCTCAATCGGTTCGCACTTAACACAGGCCCCGACGAGTTCGCCAACGTCACGTTGAAGAGGTTGAGGCTTCCTCCAACAAATGCGCCGTTCAACGTCACTGTACCCAGCGATGTGTCCGCCGTCCCGGAAAATCCGTCACGAAGAAAGAGATTTCCTTCGATCCGAGCATCCTCAGCATGAAATGCCGGCCCACTCACACTGGTGATCGACGAACCGTCACACTCGAGATTTCCGCCAATGCGGGCACCAGCGAACCTGACAGCTCGCCGCCCCGTTTCAGCGGAGATGACACATTGCCTCAGGAACACACTTCCGGTCACCCGGATCTTGTCCGCCGACAGCGCACGTACGTCACAGCCTATGAGCTCAAGCCACGGGAGATCGGCATCTCTGGCGATCATTGGGTGCAGAAGTCTGCAATCTGTCAGATTCAACCCCGATGAGGTACGTACACCCTCCAGGTCCAGCGCACCCGCGACCAACGCGCCCGTCAACTGGACACCTCTCGGGTCGACAGCGCCATGCCGCCCGAGCAGCAGATCACGGATCACATCTGCTCGAATGACCTGCGCACCTTCGCACCTGAGCCGCTGCCCACGCTGGGCTGCCAGCACGAGCTTGCGCTCCGCAGAGGTGAGACCCCGCATCCACAGCACAACTAGGACGTCGTGACACTCGCCACAGCGTTACGAGGCCAAACAAGAACCGGCGGGTCCTCCGAGGAGGACCCGCCGGTCATCTCACCGAGCCGCCTATCGGAATCGAACCGATGACCTGCTCATTACGAGTGAGCCGCTCTGGCCGACTGAGCTAAGGCGGCGAGACGCGACAACTATAACCGACCCGCAACCGCGTTACTCACGGGGGTCGGCTTCGTTGTACGGACCGTGACCGATGTCACCACCTCCTAGCCGCCGAGGAGTGGTTCATGCGCCGATCGTTGTCCGTGCCGCTGGCCGGGTTGTTGCTCGCGCTCGTCGCGGCGCCCGCGCTCGCCCAGCCCCCGACCACACCGGTGCCGGGGCCGCGCGACCCGAACCAGCCGCCCGCGTCGGCGCCGAACGGGCCGCAGTCGCTGGCGCACGCGGTCGGGGATGCCGGGACCGGGCTGACGGTGGTGCGGCTCGGGCCGCAAGGGGTGCCGACGAACACGATCCTGCCCGGGCTGAGCGACCAGCTGCCCAAGCAGTCCGTCACCGAGTTCGGACTGGGGCTGGCGAGCGCGCAGGTCAACACCGAGGCGTTCCTGAGCACCGAGCGGGTGGTCACGCAGGCCAACCCGTTCGGGTTCGCGGTGGCCGGGCGGTCGCCGCAGACGCCGGGGACGCTCGTGCAGACGGCGATTCCGGACAACCCGCAGCCGACCACCGGCGGGCTGCCGATTCCCGAGACTCCGCTCGGGAAGCTCAGGCTCCTCAACGGCAGCGTGCAGGCGCGGTGGGACGAGAAGCTCGGGCCGTGCGTCAGCCCGTTGGCCACGGCGAAGACTTCTTTCGCAGGCCTTGAGGTGCTCAGCGCGCTGCCGGCCGAGGTGCCGTTGCCGTCCAAGAGCCTGCTCAGCATCCCGGACACGTTCGAGGCCAACTCCAACGTGCGGCTGGTCGACCTGCCGGGCAGCAAGAACAAGGCGGTCGAGTCGACGTCGACCATGCGTGCGGTCAGCGTGGAGATCGCGGGTGGCATCAAGATCGACGTCGCGACACCGCCGACGCTCACGGCGACCGCCACCGGTGACGAGGCGACGTCCAAGATCACGTACACCGCACCGGTGCTCAAGGTCAGCCAGAACGGCAAGGAGCTCGGCACGCTGGACGCCGCGCACCCGGCGCTGGACATCCCGTTGCTGCTCGACCTGGTGGTCGTCAAGCTGCAGATCGCCGGGCTCAACGAGAAGAAGGCGAGCTTCAGCGGCAACGGGTTCAGCGGCTTCCAGCTCGGAGCCACGGCGCGGATGCTCGACGTGCAGCTGCTGCCGACGGACAAGCTGAAGCTGCCGAACCTGCCCACGGCGCTCGCGCAGATCTCGCTCGGCGAGCAGATCGTGCGGGCCGCGGCGCCGCAGGGTGGCGTGGTCTGCGGAACCGCACAGCCGCCCGCGACGCAGGAACCAGGTGGCGGAGCGGCGCCTCCCAAGCAGAAGACGCCGCCGCTCGCCTACACCAACGCCGCGTACCAGTCGATCCCGCTGTTCTGGGTCGGCACGGGACTGCTGCTCGCGGGCGTGGTCCTGGTGGCCGCGCTGCCGGTCAGGACAGGCCGATCGCGCGGCCGAGCTCCCGGGGTTTCAGGACCCTGAGCAACGCCTCCATGAGGTAGTAGTCGCCGTAGGGCAGCGAAACCTCGATGCCGGTCTCGATGCGACGGTTGCGGGTGCCGCGCGCCAGGATCGCCTCGTGCTTCTCGGCCCGGGTCGTCAAACACGTGCGGCACAACGCATCCAGGATCCGCAACCCCGCAACCCGGTACGACAACCGGCCAGAAGCCGCGGCCAGGTCGAGCAGACCGCACGCCATGATGGCGCCCGCCGACGAGTCCTTGACGTCGTTGGGCGCCAATGGTGAGCGGTAGTCCCACACCGGAATGTGGTCCGGAGTAAGGGCGTCCAGCGCGAAGTCCGCGAGTTTCCGCGCGGCATCGAGGAACTCGCGCTTGCGAGAACGCCGGTACATCGTGGTGAAGCCGTAGATTCCCCACGCCTGACCACGCGACCAGCACGACGTGGGGCTGTAACCCTGGTTCGTGTTGGGCCCGATGTCCTCGCCGGTGTCCGGGTTGAAGTCGAAGACGTGCGGCGTCGACCCGTCCGGCCGGATGAACTTCACCCGTGTGGTCTCGGCGTGCGCCACCGCGACGTCCAGGAACCGCGACTCCCCCGTCTGCTCCGACGCGAACGTCAGCAGGTCGAGGTTCATCATCGTGTCCATGATCGCGCGGCCGGCGTTGGTGGGCGTGCCGAGCGCTCCCCACGCTCTGATGAAGCGCCCCTTGTCGTTGTAGCGCTGGATCAACGACGACGCGGCCTGCACTGCGCCGTCACGCCACGACACATCGCCCGTGATCCGGTACCCGGTCACCCACGACGGGTAGAAGAGGAAACCGAGGTCGTGGATCGACGTGTCGGTGCGCCGAGGCGACAGTCTCAACGCCGACTCCACGGCCCACTTCTTGAACTGCTCGTCGCCGCTGTCCAGGAACGCGAGCCAGTGCATGCCCGGCCAGAACCCGCCGACCCAGCCACCGGAGTTGACGTAGGTCCACTTCTCGAACTTCGTCTCCTCGGGGAACGAGGTGACGTTCGGCGCGACCTGCCGCAGCCGCTTCAACGCGAAGTCGAACGACTCCCGGAACAACCGCGAGGACGCGGCCGACGCCTCCCCGGCAGCCCCGGCGACGATCGGCGCCGCCGCAGCCGCACCGAGCAGAGTTCTGCGACTGAACGTCATGGCACCATCCATCCCAGCACCGGTGTCGACTGCAGGTACGCGACCACACAGGTCACCAGCAGCAGCAACAGGCTCCAGCCGAACACCTTGCGGAACAGGTCGCCCTCACGTCCCACCAGACCTGCCGCCGCGGTACCGATCGCCAGGTTCTGCGGCGAGATCATCTTCGCCATCACGCCGCCCGAGCTGTTCGAGGCGCCGAACAGGAACGGTGACGTGCCGAGCTGCTGCGCCGCGGTGACCTGCAGGCCGCCGAACAACGCGTTGGAGCCCGCGTCCGTACCGGTGATCGCGACACCGAACCAGCCCACGACCGGCGACAGAAACGCGAAGAACGCGCCGGTCCCCGCGAGCCAGAGGCCCAGAGTCGTGATCTGGCCGGAGTAGTTCATGACGTACGACAGCGAGAACACCGCGAAGATCGCCAGGATCGCCCAGCTGAACTGCTTGATCGTCTGGCCGTAGATCTCCACGCCCTTGCGCGCGCTGATCCCCAGCACCACCAACGTGATCAGGCCGGACAGGAACAGCAACGAGCCCGTCGCGGACGCCCAGTTCAGCGCGTACTCGACCTTGATCGGCTTGCCCGCCGCGTTCGTCAGGTGCATGCCGGGCCACAGGAACTTGTAGGTCAGCGAGTCGAGGAACTTCTTCACCGGCACGATCTGCGCCACCGAGAAGATCACCACGATGATCGCGTACGGGGTGAAGGCCGTGATCACGTCGCGCCGCGAGTCCGTCGTCGAACCGCCGGCGATGACCGGCGGAATCGAGCGTTCCGGCTGCCACACGCGCATGAAGACGATCACCGCGAGCACCGACACGACGGCCGCGATGATGTCGCAAAGCTTGTAGGACCAGAAGTTCGACACCAGGTACTGCGTGATCGCGAACGAGCCGCCCGCGACGAGCGCGGCCGGCCACGCCTGCTTGAGACCGCGCTTGCCGTCCACCACGAAGATCAGCACGAACGGCACCAGCAACGCCAGGATCGGCACCTGACGACCGGTCATCGCACCGAACGTGTCAGCCGGCAGCCCGGTGACCGTGTTCAGGACCGTGATCGGGTTGCCCATGCCGCCGAACGCCACCGGCGCGGTGTCGGCGATCAGCGCCAGCGCCACCGCCTTCATCGGGTCGACGCCCAGCGCGATCAGCATGACCGAGCAGATCGCGACGGGCCCACCGCCACCGGCCAGCGCTTCGAGCAGCGCGCCGAACGAGAACGCGATGACGATCGCCTGCACCCGCTGGTCGTCCGAGATGGAGCTGAACGACCTGCGCAGCACGGCGAAATGTCCGCTGTGGACCGTCAGGTTGTAGATCCAGATGGCGTTGAACGTGATCCACAGGACCACGAGCACGCTGGTAGCCGCACCGAACGCCGCCGAGTTGAGCGCCTGCCCGAGCGGCATCGAGTAGCCGAACATCGCGACGCCGATCGCGAGCACGAGGGCGGTCAACCCCGCCCAGTGAGCCTTCCACTTGAGACCGCCGAGCAGCACGAGCACGGCAACGAGCGGTATCAACGCGAGCAGAGCCGACAGGAACAACGATCCTGTCGGATTCGGGTTCTGCTGGTACACCAAGGCCGCCTTTCATAAGCCTGAACTCCGGCGGCGTGGAGGTCTCAGGCTTGTTCCATTGCACGGAACGTAGTTCCATGTTGGTCGGCGCACATCGTGTCATTCCGCCGCCCCGATCGGAAGGCATCCTCAGATGCAAATCAGGCACTCGACCCATCCGGCGCAGTTGCCGGGCTTCGACACGGACGGGCTGCGGCAGCACTACCTGGTGGACGACCTCTTCGTACCGGGTGAGATCCGGACCGTCTACACGCACGAGGACCGCATCGTCCTGGGCGGCGCTACGCCGAACGTCGGCACACCGCTGAAGCTTGAGAGCGCTCCCCCGCTCCGTTCCTCGTATTTCTGCGAACGCCGCGAGCTCGCCGTCCTCGCGATCCGCGGTACCGGAACGGTTACCGTGGACGGAACCGAGCACAAACTCGGTACGCGCGACTGCCTCTACGTCGGCCAAGGCGCCGTGGACGTCGAGTTCTCCGCTTCCGACGAGGACACCCGCTTCTACCTCTTCTCCACCCCGTCGCACGCCTCGTTCCCGACCTCGGTGGCCCGCTTCGACGAGGTGGACGTCCTTTCCCTGGGCTCGCAGGAAACCGCGAACGTCCGCGAGATCCGCAAGTTCGTGCACGCAGACGGCATCCGCTCCTCACAGCTGGTGCTCGGCGTGACCTCCCTGGCGCCGGGCAGCGTCTGGAACACCATGCCGCCGCACACCCACGACCGCCGGACCGAGTGCTACCTCTACTTCGACCTCCCCGAGGACCACCGCGTCATCCACCTGTGCGGCGAGCCCCAGAACACCCGCAACATCGTGGTGCGCAACGAAGAGGCCGTGATCTCCCCGTCCTGGTCCGTCCACAGTGGAGCAGGAACGCACTCGTACACGTTCGTCTGGGCCATGGGCGGCGAAAACCAGGCCTACGACGACATGGACCCGGTCGCCGTCACGGAGCTTCGGTGAACTTCTCGCTCAACGGCAAAACGGCCCTCGTAACGGGCGCCCGCACCGGCATCGGCAAGGCCATCGCCCAGGGCCTCCACGAAGCGGGCGCCAAGCTGATCCTCGTGGGCCGAGGTGACCTCTCGGACGTGGCCCCGGCCATCGCCACCGTGTCGATCGACCTCTCGGATCCGGCCTCGATCGAGCCCGCGCTGACCCCGGTCCTCGCCGAACACGGCGTGGACATCCTGGTCAACAACGCCGGCACGATCCACCGCGGCGCCGCCGTCGACGTCTCGCTCGCCGACTGGCAACGGATCATGGCCGTGAACCTGGACTCGGCCTTCGAGATCTCGAAGCTCTGCGGCCGTCACATGATCGCCCAGGGCAGCGGCAAGGTCATCAACATCGCCTCACTGCTCTCCTTCCAGGGCGGCATCCTGGTCTCGGCCTACACAGCCTCCAAGCACGCGCTGGTAGGCATGACCAAGCTGCTCGCCAACGAGTGGGCGTCGTCGAACGTGCAGGTCAACGCCATCGCCCCGGGCTACATCGAAACCAACAACACCGCACCGCTACGAGCCGACCCGGACCGCGAACCGTCGATCCGGGCCCGAATCCCAGCTGGCCGATGGGGCAAACCAGAAGATCTGGTGGGCCCAACGGTGTTCCTTTCGTCCGCCGCGTCCGATTATGTGACCGGACATGTTCTAGTGGTCGACGGAGGCTGGCTGGCGAGATGACCGATACCGCCGTCGAAAAGACGCTCGCCGTGCTGGAGGCCCTGGCCGACCACTCGCGCATCACCGACATCGCGCGCGTGACGGGCCTGCCGAAGTCCACCGTCCACCGCCTCCTCCAAACGATGGTGGACCGAGGCTTCGCAACCCTGGGCTCGGACGGCTACCTGACCGGCCCGCGAATCCTCGCCCTGGCAGGCAAGGTCCTCCGCCCCTTGGACACGGTGGAGCGAGCACGGCCATTCCTGCGCACCCTGCAGGAATCCACGGGGTGCACAGTGCACCTGGCCGTCCTCTTCGGCGACGAGCTGGTCTACGTCGACAAGATCGAGGCCAACAAGCCGTACCGCATGGCGTCCCGTCTGGGCATGTCTCTCCCGGCCCACGGGACCGCCATCGGCAAAGCCGTCCTGGCCTCGCAGTCGACCTCGGAGCTGGAGGCCTACATGGCCCGCACGGGCCTGCCGGGCCGCACCCCGCACACCATCACCTCGGCGTCGCGGCTGAAATCGCAGCTGTCGAGGGTGCGGCGGTCCGGGTTCGCACTGGACGACGAGGAGAACGAGCTCGGCGTCCGGTGCGTGGGCGCGGCGATCCGGGACCACGCGGGCGTGGTGATCGGCGGGCTCTCGGCATCCTCGCTGGCGATGGAGCACTCGCTGCAGGAGCTGATCGCACTCGGGCCACGCGTGGTGCAGGCGGCGGGTGAGGTGTCGGGCGCGCTCGGCTGGGCCTAGCCGCGGTGCAGCGTGGTCACCATCGCCTCGATCGCGATGCGCGGCTTCACGTTGACCTCGATCGCCTCCCGGCAGGCCAGCACGGCCTCCAACCGCCGCAGGATCGACTCCCGCGACCACTGAGCAGCAGCGGTCCGGGAGTCACCGGCACGGTCCGGATGCATCAGCGCGGCTTCCGACCCGGTGTGCGTGACCAGCGCGTCCCGGTAGAACCCGGCCAGGTCCACCAGAGCCGTGTCCAACGAGTCGCGCTGAGTCCGAGTGGCCCGAGACTTCTGCCTCTTCTCCAGATCCTTCAACGCGCCCTTGGCCCCACGGGTGGCAGCAGCAGTCCCCTTGCCAGTGCCGCCGGCTCCCATGGCCGTCTCCAACGCCTCCCGCTCAGCCTCGTTACGAGACTCGTTCGCGGTAGAAGCGTCGTCCTCGGCAGCCTTGATCAGCTCATCGGCACAGGTGAACACATCGGCAGGCTTGCGCAGGGCAAGAGGAATCCGCAACACGGCCTCCCGCCGAGCCCGCACGTCCGGATCCACGGCCAACCGCCGAGCCCGCCCGACATGGCCTCCGCAAACGGAAGCGGCCCACGAAGCCATCTCGGCGGGAACCCCGTCCGCGGCCTCCAACGCCGACGCGATGGCCGCCGGACGCGGCGAGCCCAGTGACACCAGCCTGCACCGCGACCGAATGGTCACCGACACGTCGTCCGGGTGGTCAGAAGGCGCGCACAGCAGGAACACCGTCCGCTCCGGCGGTTCCTCGACGGCCTTCAGCAACGCGTTGGCCGCGCCCTCGGTCAGGCGATCGGCGTCCTCGATGATCACCACCTGCCACCGCCCCGAGGTCGGCCGGCGAGCGGAGATCTGCACGAGGGCGCGCATCTCGGCGACCGAGATCGAAAGTCCCTCGGGAGCCACGACCCGCACGTCCGCGTGAGTGCCGTGCAAGGTGGTCCGGCACCCGGCGCACTCACCGCAACCAGGCCGGTCATCGGTCACCACGCACTGCAGGGCGCCGGCGAAGGCACGGGCGGTGGACGAACGGCCGGAGCCGGGCGGGCCGGTGAAGAGCCAGGCGTGCGTCATGGCGCCAGGAGCAGGCGTTCCTCCGGCAACGATCGCGGCAGCCGCCTCAGCAGCCGCAGACAGGGTCGCCACCGCGTCCGGCTGGCCGACCACCTCGTCCCACACGCTCATGACGACCAGTCTTCCAGCGCGGGATCAGACCGCGGCTTCGGGGACCGCCCGCTTGCGGGTGGCGAGCAGCGGGACGACGGCGGTCCGAACCCGCTCGGCCACCGCGTCGACATCTCCGTCGGCCTCGACCACCACGTACCGGTCCGGATCAGCGGCAGCCATCTCGCTCAGCAGCCGCTGCACGCGCCAGTGGTGCTCCAGCGCGATCGACTTGCCGTCAGCGACCGGCCGGTCCAGCAGGATCGTCAGATCAGGCCGCAGCCGACCGGTGGCCCAGTCGACCAGACCTTCGAGCTCCTGGTGCTCCAGCGTCGAAGTCGCGCTGAAGTGGGCGAGCGGCGAGTCGACGTAGCGCTCCATCACGACGACGGAACCCTCGTCCAGAGCGGGGCGCACCTGCCGTTCGACGACATCGGCACGCACGGCAGCGGCCACCAGAGCCTGAGCCCGCACACCGGCCAGCTCCGCGGACGACAACATGGTGCGCAGACGGCGTTCGTCGTGCTCAGGATCGGCGGCCAGCAACACCTCGAGCCCCTCGGCACGCAACGCCGCAGCCAACCGGCGGGCCTGCACCGAGGTGTCCTCACGGGTGTCGCCCTCGACCGCGATCAGCAGGCCCTTGGTCTGCCGGCGCCCGCGAATGGCCGCGAACAGCGACGACAGCACCGGCTCCTCGCGCCGGTCGTCCATCTGCCGGTACGCGACGAGCCCGAGCACGATCGCGATCGCCGCGCCGGCGAGCATCACCGGACGGGTCGCGTCGACCTCCATCGCGTGGCCGAAGACGCTGACCTGGCGCTTCTGCAGCAATGCCACCACGAGCGGGGCACCGGCGGAGGCGCCGAACAGCACGATCTTGAGCAAGGACTGGATCAACGCGACCGTGCGGCCGCGCATCTCGTCCTCGACCTGCGAGCCGACGATCGTCAGACCGGTCAGGAACGCCACGCCCGCACACGCACCGACCAGCGCCACCATCAGCAGCGCGATCCACAGGTGCGGGGCCAGCGCGACCAGCACCAGCGTGATGCCCGCGCCCACGATCGTCACGCCGAACAGGCGGTTGTAGGCGAGGCGGCGGGCCAGCCGGGGCGCGGTGGCCATGCCCAGCGCGAGACCGACGAACACGGCCACGAACAGCAGGCCGAACGTCGAGGCGCCGCCCAGCAGCGACTCGGCGTAGAGCTTCGCGGTCGCGATGACGACACCGGCCGCGGCGAACGCGCCGATCATGCCGATCACGAGGCCGCGGACCAGCGGCGTCGCGGCGGCGAAGCGGATGCCGTCGCGGAACATCGCGACGAAGCCCGGCTTGTCGGCCTCGACCTCCTTCTTCCTGGTTGAGGCGCGTCCGGAGAGCTCGGGCAGGCGGGTCGCGATCAGGATCGCGGAGGTGAAGTACAGCAGGCCGTTGATGATCACGGCGATGGTCGCGATGCGGAACTCGAGGTTCCCGCCCTGCAGGTTCAGGTAGCCCGGGATGCCCGCGATCAGCGAGTACAGACCGAAACCGCTGATCGTGGAGATGCCGTAGGTCATCACCAGGCCGAGCTGGTTCGCCGACTCCACCTGGTCGGGGCGGCGCAGCAGGTTCGGGACCGCCGACTCCTTGGCCGGGATCCACAGCATCGCGCAGCAGCCGACCAGGAAGTTCGCGACGAAGAGCCAGATCGGTGAGCCGATCAGCGCGATCGAGATGAACAGCGAGCCGCGCAGGACGTCGCAGACCACCATCACCTTGCGGCGGTCGAACTTGTCCGCGAGCACGCCACCGATCGGCGCGAACAGGATGCCCGGCAGCAGCTGCGTGAGCACGACCAGCGACAACGCGAACGACTGCCACTGGTAGCTGTGCATCATCTCGGAGACCAGGCCGGTCAGGGCGAGCAGCGACAGCCAGTCACCGACGCTGCACAGGTAGGTGACGAGCCACAGCCTCCGGAACGGCCGGATCGCGAGCACCGAACGCAGCCGGTGGACCGTGGACACGCTGGACTGGGCCGGCCCCACGAGGCCTGCCTCGGTCACTCCTGTGTCCGCGTCCTGAATCTGAGTCACCCCTAATCGGCCCAACACGTGAGATCAGGGTAACCGGAGCAAGCACGCGCCAACGCCCGACTCTCGGCCTCAGCCGCTGAAGATCGCCCCAAGAATGTTGACGACGACCAGCACGAAGAAGCCGATCACGATCAGGCAGCCGATGAACGCGGCCACCCCGTTGGACTGCTTGGTGGGCTGTTGTTGTTGCACCCCAGGCATTTGCGGCGCGGGCGCGAATGCCTGCAAGCCCACCTGCTGAGGCACGTTCCCTGGCGGACGCTGACGGCCACGTGGACGCCGGTGCTCCTGCTCCATCGCCTGCCAGATGGCCTGCCGCATCTCCTCCGTCGGCACTGGCGGTGTAGGCACCGACACACGTGACGTGGAGTACGCGGTGGTCCACTGAGGAGCGATCCACTGGTCAGCCGTCACCAGCCCGGCCAGCGGATCGGGGAAAAGCCGGGGAGGCGGCGGGGCCTGAGTCCCGTCCGGACCGAACTCGTTGATCGGCACCGCCACCTCCTGGCAGCTAGCTCTTGGACTTGGCCGGAGCCTTCTTGGCCGCGGCCGGCTTCTTCGCGGCCGCGGGCTTCTTCGCCGGAGCCTTCTTCTTGACCGGCCCCTTGGCGCGCTTCTCGGCCAGCAGCTCCGCCGCGCGCTCGTCGGTGATCGACTCGACGCTGTCCGTCTTGCGCAGCGACGCGTTCGCCTCACCGTCGGTGACGTACGGCCCGAAGCGGCCTTCCTTGATCACCATCGGCTTGCCGGACACCGGGTCGTTGCCCAGCTCGCGCAACGGCGGCGCGGCGGCGGCACGCCCGCGCTTCTTCGGCTCCGCGTAGATCTTCTGCGCCTCTTCCAGCGTGACCGTGAAGATCTGGGCCTCGTCCACCAGCGACCGCGAGTCCGTGCCCTTCTTCAGGTACGGGCCGTAGCGGCCGTTCTGCGCGGTGATCTCGGCGCCCGTCTCCGGGTCCTTGCCCACCACGCGCGGCAGCGAGAGCAGCTTCAGCGCGTCGTCCAGCGTCACCGTGTCCAGCGACATCGACTTGAACAACGAGCCGGTGCGCGGCTTCGGGGCCTTCTTGGGAGCCGTGCCGTTCTCGGCGGGCTCCGGCAGGACCTCGGTCACGTACGGACCGAAGCGGCCCTCCTTGGCCACGATCTCGTTGCCCGAGACCGGGTCGGTGCCGAGCGATCGGCCTTCCTGCGGCGTCGAGAACAGCTTCTCGGCGATCTCGTTGGTCAGCTCGTCCGGCGCCAGGTCGTCCGGCAGGTTCGCGCGCTGCGCGGCTCCGTCGACCTCACGCTCCAGGTACGGGCCGAACCGGCCGACGCGCACGACGACCGTGCGGCCCTCGGAGTCGCTGAACAGCGGGATCGAGTTGACCTCGCGCGGGTCGATGTCCTCGACACCCGTGCCGACCAGCTTCTTCAGGCCACCGGAGCGGCCGATCGAGCCGTCCGGGCCGATGCTGCCACCGAAGTAGAAGCCGGACAGCCACGTCGTGCGCTGCTGACGACCAGCGGCGATGCCGTCCAGCTCGTCTTCCAGCGCCGCCGTGAAGTCGTAGTCGACCAGGCGGCCGAAGTGGCCCTCCAGCAGGCCGACCACGGCGAACGCCACCCACGACGGGACCAGCGCGGCGCCCTTCTTCCAGACGTAGCCGCGGTCCTGGATGGTGCTGATGATCGACGAGTAGGTGGAGGGACGGCCGATGCCGAGCTCCTCCATCGTCTTGATCAGCGACGGCTCGGTGAAGCGCGAGGGTGGCGAGGTGGTGTGGCCGTCCGCGGACAGCTCCGCGATCGTCAGGTCCTGGTCCTTGACCAGCTGCGGCAGGCGCGACTCCGCGTCGTCCGACTCGCCACCGGCCTCGGCGTCGACGGTCTCGACGTAGGCCTTGAGGAAGCCGGCGAACGTGATCGTGCGGCCGGACGCGGCGAACGTGACCTCCTGGCCCGTCGCGGCACGCCCCTGGATGCGGATGCTGGTCGTGTTGCCCCGCGCGTCGGCCATCTGGGAGGCGATCGTGCGCTGCCAGACCATCTCGTAGAGCTTGAACTCGTCGGCGTCCAGCTCGGCGGCCACCTGGCCAGGCGTGCGGAAGACCTCTCCCGCCGGCCTGATCGCCTCGTGGGCCTCCTGCGCGTTCTTGACCTTGCGCGTGTACTGGCGCGGCTCCTTGGCGACGTACTGCGCGCCGTAGAGGTCCGTGGCCTGCGTGCGCGCCGCGTTGATCGCGGTCTCCGACAGAGTCGTGCTGTCGGTACGCATGTAGGTGATGTAGCCGTTCTCGTACAGCTTCTGCGCCGTGCGCATCGTGCGGTCGGCGGAGAACCGCAGCTTGCGGCCCGCCTCCTGCTGCAGCGTCGAGGTCATGAACGGCGCGTACGGCTTGCGGCTGTACGGCTTCTCCTCGACGGACGAGACCTTGACCGGCGCGTTCTGCAGCCCGGCAGAAATCGCGCGGGCCTGCTGCTCGTCCAGCACGACCACGTCGGCCTTGCCGGTGAGCTTGCCGTCCGAGCCGAAGTCACGACCGGTGGCGAGACGAGTGCCGTCGACGGCCACGAGACGCGCGCCGAACTGACGCGGCGTGGCCTCGGCACCGGCGTCCATCTGCGCCGAGATGTCCCAGTAGCTCGCGCTCACGAACTTCATGCGTTCGCGTTCGCGCTCCACGACCAGACGCGTCGCCACGGACTGCACGCGGCCGGCCGAGAGCTTCGGCATGACCTTCTTCCACAGGACCGGGCTGACCTCGTAGCCGTAGAGGCGGTCGAGGATGCGCCGGGTCTCCTGCGCGTCGACCAGGTCCTGGTCGAGGTCACGCGGGTTGGCCGCGGCCGCCTGGATCGCGGACTCGGTGATCTCGTGGAACACCATCCGGCGAACCGGGACCTTCGGCTTGAGCGTCTCCAGCAGGTGCCACGCGATGGCTTCACCCTCGCGGTCACCGTCTGTCGCGAGGTAGAGCTCGTCGACGTCCTTCAACGCTTCCTTGAGCTCGGTGACCAGCGACTTCTTGTCCGCGGAGATCACGTAGAGGGGCTCGAAGTCGTGGTCGACGTCCACGCCGAGCCTCGCCCACGCCTGGCCCTTGAACTTCGCGGGAACGTCGGCGGCACCGCGCGGCAGGTCCCGGATGTGTCCCCTGGAGGACTCCACGACGAAGTTGGCGCCGAGGTAGGAGGCGATCTTGCGCGCCTTCGTGGGCGACTCGACGATCACAAGTCGTCGGGTGTTGCCCGCTCCTCCGCTGCTCTTTCTCGTCCGTGTCGATCCAGCCACTCGCCGTCCCGCTCTCTTCCAAACCCGGTTCCCAGGCCCGCCAGTGTTGCCCAGCGTCGGCCGAAAAGCACACCATCCGCCGTGTCTCTGCGACGCCTGTACGACGAGACAGAGTGACACAACCTTGCCGGACCGCCCGCTCAGGCCGCCGGCCAGGTGCTGCACGCCACCCCGTGCGGAGGGCTTCCGACCAGCTCAGCGAGCCGTGCCAGCCTTCGTCGGCCGGTTACCCGCAACGCCGGAGCCCCTACCAGGGTGCACGGAAGTCCGGATGCGAGCAGGGCATTTTGCAACGGCAGGTGTGTCTGCGGTGCGTTGGGGTCCAAACCGAGCAGGTACGCCGACTCCATCCAGCTGCCCGCGGCCAGCGCCCAGACCCGCAGCACTGCTCCGTTCAGCTCGAAGTCCTCGGGCACCTTCTTCGTGGATCCGTCCAGCCAGCGGGCGGCCAGAGGGGTGAGATCGGTGCGGAACGGCGTGCGGACGAACCGCGTGCCCTCCTCGTTGACGCACAGCTCAGTGGTGACGTCGCGCTCGGCGCAGGCCTGCTTGAGGGGCCTGTGCCGCCACTCGTCCTTGAGCTCGACGTACACGCGGGCCGCCGTGCCGCGCGCGAAGCTGACGGCCTGTCCCGGCCCGCAGAGGAAGCCGGCGAGGTCCGCCTTGGCCGGCGTGCGCGCCTCGGCCGAGAAGAAGGACAGCTGCCCAACCACGGCCCACAGAGTAGAACAGGCGTTCGACTGTGACCAGTGGGGCGGGTGTGAATGCGCCGGTCGAGCTACTGATTCGTGAGCAGGTCCTGGCCCTTCGACTTGATCTCCACGCACGGTGCCGACTTGTTCAGCGCGTCGGCGTACTTCGGGCGTTTCTGCAGGTCCTGGAAGGTCGCGCGGAGATCTTCCGGACTGCTCACCTGGTTCTTCTCGGCCAGGATCTTCTCGGCCTCGTCCCAGAACTGGCCGTTCGGTTCGAGCTTCTCGACCGGGGCTTGGGCGTCCTGGTACGACTTGGCCGACTGCTGGACGAACTTGACCAGCCGTTCGTGGACGGATTTGAGGCCGTCCTCGGGCGCGCCGAGCTCGGTCAGCTTCTTCTCCGCCGCACCGAACGCGGTCGCGTTGGCCGTCACGAGCTTCAGGTACGCCGTCTTCACCGCAGCCGGGTTCGCCGCGTCCTGTTTGCGCAGCTCAAAGCCCGCCTCCATGCCCGGAAGGACCCCGTTGCAGAAGGCGTCGACCCACTGGCCCTGGGCGTCGGTGAGCGGCGTGTCGTCGGCGGAACCGCAGGCGCTGGTCAGCACGGCGGTGCCGACCAGCACAGCGACGATCAGGCGTGTGTTCACCACACCATCTTCCAGGTCCCGCCCGATCAGCTTTCCGAGCATGTGCTCGGCGAGCGCGGTACCCGGCCTGGCGATCTGGTTCGTTGCCTCGACCTGTCAGGACGTCGGCGTGGCGGAAGGTGCGATCTGCAGGCCCTTGCAGTTCGGCGCCTTCTCCGCAGCCGAGCCGAGACCCGTCTCGTCGAACTTCTTCTGCACGTCGGCACCCGTCTTCTCCAGCGTGGCCGCCTTGCCGATCATCTCGGTGAACGCGGTGACGACCTGGGTGGCGTCGGTCGAGGAGTCGAGCTTCGACTTGGTGTCGGCGAGCAGGGTCTTGATCTGACCCATGCCGTCCTCGGCCGTCGTGACCAGCTCCTTCGACTTCGGGTGCGGGCCGTTCTCCAGCGCCTTGAGGTCCGCGATCGACTTGTCGACCGCGGCGACCTTGGTGCCGAGCCAGTCCGACAGGCCCGTCTTGAGCTTGGACGGGTCGTTCATGTCGATGCTCGGCTCGTCCGACATGGCCTTCACGGTGCCGTCGACGGCACCGCAGACCTTGTCCATCCACGCCACGACGTCGGCCTCGTTCGGGGTGGCTGTCGTCGGGGACGTGGACGAACCTCCGCTGCTGCACGCGGTGAGCGCGAGCAGGCTCGTCAGCAGGGCGAGGGCGGTGTGACGCAGGCGCATGGGCCGGAAGCTACTCCGAACGGCCTCGCTCAGCTCGTCGGTGTGACGTTGAGGCGCTGCATCTCCTGGCACTTCGGCGCGGTCTGGGTGGCCTTCTGCAGCTCGGGAACGGCCTTGAGGTCCCGCAGCGGGTCGGCGAGCTCGGAGAGCTTGCCGATGGCCTCTCCGGCGGCCTGGAGGCCTCCGGTGGCGTCGTTCGCGTCGGCCTGCTCGATCTTGGTCTTGGCCTCGGTGAAGACCGTGCCCAAAGAGGTGAACGTCTCGGCCATCTTGGTGACGGCCTCCTCGCCACCCGCGACGGGCGACGGGCCGACGTTCTTGAGGCCCTCAGCCGACTTGGTGAAGGCGGTGGCGAGCTGGCCCATGTACGCGGCCATCTCGGCCTTGAGCTTGGCGGGGTCGCCGGCGTCGAGCTTCGGGGTCGTCTTGTCGATCTTGGCGAACTCGGACGCGGCGCCGCACACCTTGTCCATGTAGGCGACGGCCTGGGGGCTGGCCGCACCGCTGGAAGGCGTGGAAGAAGTGCTGGAGTTGCCACCAATGGTGCACCCGGCCAGCGCACAGGCGGCGACGGCAGCAGTGGCGACGAGGCGGAGCCTCATGTCGTAACTCCTAGGTCGGGGTACGTCGGGGGAGACCCGAACGTACCCCGACCCAGGGCAGAACTACGCGGCGCCGTTGCTCACGGTCTCCGCGGGAGCGTCCGCGATCGCGGTACCGCGACGCTTCGACACGACCACCGCACCGACGATGATCAGTGCCGCGACCACGGCGATCGCGATGCGGATCGGGTCGGACGCGCTGTCACCGATGGAGAAGGTGACGATGGCCGGGGCGATCAGCACCGAGACCAGGTTCATGACCTTGATCAGCGGGTTGATGGCCGGGCCGGCCGTGTCCTTGAACGGGTCGCCGACCGTGTCGCCGATGACCGTCGCGGCGTGGGCGTCGGAGCCCTTGCCACCGTGGTTGCCGTCCTCGACCAGCTTCTTGGCGTTGTCCCAGGCACCACCGGAGTTGGCCAGGAAGACCGCCATGAGCGTGCCGGTCGCGATCGCACCGGCCAGGTAACCGGCCAGCGGGCCGACGCCGAGACCGAAGCCGACGGCGATCGGGGCGAGCACGGCCATCAGACCGGGAGTCGCCAGCTCACGCAGCGAGTCCTTGGTGCAGATGTCGACGACCTTGCCGTACTCCGGCTTCACCGAGTAGTCCATGATGCCGGGGTTCTCGCGGAACTGACGGCGCACCTCGAACACGATGGCACCGGCGGCGCGCGTCACGGCGTTGACCGCGAGGCCCGAGAACATGAACACGACGGCCGCACCGATCGCGACACCGACGAGGACGTTCGGGCTGAACACCACGTTGGTGAACGAGATCGGCAGATCGCCGGGGATGTTGCCGACCTTGATGATGGCCTGGTCGATCGCGTCCTTGTAGGAGCCGAACAGCGCCGTCGCGGCGAGCACGGCGGTCGCGATCGCGATGCCCTTGGTGATGGCCTTGGTGGTGTTGCCGACCGCGTCGAGCTCGGTGAGGATCTGCGCGCCCTCGCCGTGCACGTCACCGGACATCTCGGCGATGCCCTGCGCGTTGTCGGAGACCGGGCCGAAGGTGTCCATCGCGACGATGACGCCGACGGTCGTGAGCAGACCACAACCGGCGAGCGCGATCGCGAACAGCGCGACGACGACCGAACCGGAGAGCAGGAACGCGCCGTAGACGGCCGCACCGATGACGAGCGCGGTGTACACGGCCGATTCGAAACCGACCGAGATACCGGACAGGATCACCGTGGCCGCACCGGTCAGCGAGGTCTTGCCGACCTCCTGCACCGGCTTGTGCTCGGTGCCGGTGTAGTAGCCGGTCAGCCAGAGGATGACGCCGGCCAGCACGATGCCGATGATCACCGCGACGGACGCGATCAGCGCCGGGTTGCCGCTGGTGGACTTCACCGCGTCGCTGATGCCGTTGAGGTCCGCGAAGGAGCTCGGCAGGAACGCGAACGCCGCGATCGTGCACAGCACCGCGGAGATGACCGCGGAGATGTAGAAGGAGCGGTTGATGGCCGTGAGGCCGCTCTCGCCCGTCTTCGCGCTGGTCGTGTAGACGCCGATGACCGCGGTCAGCACGCCGATCGCGGGAACGATCAGCGGGAACAGCAGGCCCTGCGCACCGAACGCGGCGGTGCCGAGGATCAGCGACGCGACCAGCGTGACGGCGTAGGACTCGAAGAGGTCCGCGGCCATACCGGCACAGTCACCGACGTTGTCGCCCACGTTGTCCGCGATGGTGGCGGCGTTGCGGGGGTCGTCCTCCGGGATGCCCTGCTCGACCTTGCCGACCAGGTCGGCGCCGACGTCGGCGGCCTTGGTGAAGATGCCGCCACCGACACGCATGAACATCGCGAGCAGTGCGGCACCGAAACCGAAGCCCTCCAGGACCTTCGGGGCCTGACCGGCGTACACGAGCACGACGAGCGCGGCGCCGAAGAGACCGAGGCCGACCGTCGTCATACCGACCACACCACCGGTGCGGAAAGCGATGCGCATCGCCTTTTCGCGACCGCCTTCGCCTTCGTTCGCGGCGGCGGCAACACGCACGTTGGCGCGCGTGGACAACCACATGCCCAGGTAGCCGATCGTCGCCGAGAACGCGGCACCGACGATGAAGAACAACGACCTGCCGATTCGTTCGGCGAGATCGTCGGCCGGTAGCGCGAACAGCAGTACGAACACGATCACGACAAAAATGCCGAGCGTGCGGAACTGCCGGTTGAGGTAGGCCGCTGCGCCCTCCTGAACCGCCTTGGCGATGTCCTGCATCTTCGGGGTGCCCTGGCCCGCGGCCAGCACCTCCCTGAGCAGCACGTACCCGACGGCGAGAGCAGCCAGGGCGACCACGGCGACCACGGCTACGACGCCGCGATCACCCCCGGAGAGCTCGAGGCTCTCCGCGAGGAATTGCCGGGACATCCGTCCTCCTGGTGAGTTGCCATGTGCAGCGCCAAGGCAGACCAGCCGCCCAGCGCGACGTGACGCATCCCTCATTGGATGCGATGAGCGGGGAGTCTAGGGGGTACTTGCAACGGGGCAACGAAGTGTCCCGATCCGTGCACACACCGTTATCTGCGCAGGAAGTCGAGTACGGCCCAGTCAGGACTGTCGGTGGTGTATGCAAAGCTCGCCTCGTGGTGGATCAGGGACGGCGGTTGCTCGACCGCGTGTTGGCGGGAGTACCCGCCGGCGAGTCGCCTCTCACACACGCACGCGATTTGCCGTTGCGGCAGGCTGATCACGTCGAATGGCCCTCGTGGGCCGCGCCGGCGGTGGTGGCCGCCTTCACCGAGACCGGTGTGCGGGAGCCGTGGCGGCATCAGGTCGAGGCGGCTTCCCTTGCGTGGCGCGGATCACATGTAGTGCTCGCGACGGGCACCGCGTCCGGCAAGTCGCTTGCCTACCAATTGCCCGTGCTTTCCACTCTTTTGGCGGACACGAAGGCCACCGCTCTGTACCTGTCACCGACCAAAGCCCTTGGGGCGGACCAGCTCCGCTCGCTCGACGAGCTCGGCATCAAGGGCGTGCGCGCGGCGGCCTACGACGGCGACACCCCGATGGCCGAGCGCGACTGGGTCAAGGCGCACGCCAACTGGGTCTTCACCAACCCGGACATGCTGCACCGCGGAATCCTGCCGCAGCACCCGAAATGGCTGCGGTTCTTCCGCCGGCTGAAGTACGTGGTGATCGACGAGTGCCATTCCTACCGCGGCGTTTTCGGGTCGCACGTGGCGTTGTTGATGCGAAGACTTCGTCGCGTCGCGCGGAAATACGGCGCGGATCCGATCTTCGTGCTGGCATCGGCCACCGTGGCTGATCCTGCTGCTTCGGCGCAGCGTCTGCTCGGGGTGCCGGTTTCCGCTGTCGTGGACGACTTCTCGCCACGTGCGTCGCGAACGGTCGCGCTGTGGGAGCCGCCGCTGACCTCTCTGGAGGGTGAGAACGGCGCTCCGATCCGGCGGTCAGCGGGCGCGGAGACGTCGCGGATCCTCGCCGATCTCGTCGTCGAGGGCGCGCGGTCGCTCGCCTTCGTGCGATCGCGTCGTGGTGCGGAGCTGACGGCTCTCGGCACCCAGCGAATTCTGTCCGAAGTGGACAGTGAGCTGCCTGCCCGCGTGGCCGCGTACCGGGGCGGGTTCCTGCCCGAGGAGCGGCGGGCGCTGGAGAAGTCCCTGTCCACCGGCGATCTGCTGGGCGTGGCCACGACGAACGCGCTGGAGCTGGGCGTCGACATCGCCGGGCTCGACGCCGTGGTGGTGGCCGGTTTCCCGGGGACGCTGGCGTCGTTCTGGCAGCAGGCGGGTCGCGCCGGGCGGTCCGGCGACAGTGCTCTGGTGGTGTTCGTGGCGCGCGACGACCCGTTGGACACCTACCTGGTGCACAACCCGGCCGCCGTGCTGGACCGGCCGGTCGAGGCGACGGTGCTGGATCCGTTGAACCCCTATGTATTAGGGCCTCAGCTGGCGTGCGCCGCGTCCGAGCTGCCGTTGACCCCGGCCTGCCTGGACGACTTCGGCGGTCCGCTGGCCGAGTCCGTGCTGGCAGAGCTGGTGGCGGAGAAGCTGCTGCGCCGCAGGCCCGCGGGCTGGTACTGGGCGTCGCACGACAGGCCGCACGCCGGGGTGGACATCCGCGGCTCCGGCGGTGACCAGGTCGCGGTCGTGGAGTCGGACTCTGGTCGGATGCTCGGCACGGTCGACCCGGGATCCGCCTGCTGGCAGGTGCATCCCGGTGCCCTCTACCTGCATCAGGGCCGCGCTTATGTGGTCGACGAGCTCGACCTGGAGAGCGGCCTCGCGATGGTGCACCGCGAAGACCCGGAGTGGACGACGCAGCCGCGTGACTGCGTCGACATCACGGTGGTGCGCGAGGTCGAACGCGCTTCGTTCGACGGCGTGACTGTGTCGCTGGGCGAGGTGGAGGTGACCACGCAGGTCGTCGGCTACCTGCGGCGGCTGCCGTCCGGTGTGGTGCTCGACCAGATTCCGCTGGATCTCCCCGAGCAGACGCTGCAGACCCGTGCCGTCTGGTACACGGTCGACGAGTCGCTGCTGGCCGCCGCAGGTGTTGAGGGCAAACGGATCCCCGGCGCGCTGCACGCCGCCGAACACGCGGCGATCGGCCTGCTGCCGTTGTTCGCGACGTGCGACAGGTGGGACATCGGCGGCGTGTCGACCGCGGTGCACCCGGACACGGGAATGCCGACGGTCTTCGTGCACGACGGCCATCCGGGCGGCGCGGGCTTCGCGGATCGAGGGCACTCGGCGCTGCGGGCGTGGCTGTCGGCGACCCGTTCGGCGATCAGCTCGTGCTCGTGCCCGATGGGGTGCCCGTCGTGCGTGCAGTCGCCGAAGTGCGGCAACGGCAACGAGCCGCTGGACAAGGCCGGTGCCGTGCTGGTGCTCGACGTCGTGCTGGGCAAAATCGCCTGACCTGTCCGGGTTCGCCCGGCTACGGTGGCTGGGTGACCGCATGCAGCTGCAACGCAACTGACCGGACCCGTCGCGCCTAGGCGCGGCTGAGTCCGACGCTCCGCCGCGCCCGTCCTGCCTTCTGGCCACGGGTTCTTGGGAGTTTGCCTTGTTCACGCCCTTCGCTGATCTGAACGCACTGCTCGCCGACCTGGTCTCGTCGGTTCGCGAGATCCTCGGCCCCACCTACGTGGGCACGTACGTCCAGGGCTCGTTCGCCCTCGGCGCAGGTGACATCCACAGCGACTGCGACTTCATCGTCGCGTGCACGGAGCTGCCGTCCGGCTCTGCCGAGGCTGGGCTTCGGGCGTTGCACGACGAGATTCCGTTGCGGCCGGGCCACTGGTCGACGGAGATCGAAGGCTCCTACGCCGATGTCGAGTCGCTGCGCTCGGTGGACGGTCTCGGGGTTCCTTGGCTGTTCAACGACCACGGCCACCGCACGTTGATCTGGGACACCCACTGCAACTCGCCGCACGCCCGATGGATCCTGCGCAACCACGGCATCGTGCTGGACGGCCCGCCGATCACCTCGCTGGTCGACGAGGTGCCGCCAGCTGTTCTGCGCTCAACCATGCGAGCGGACTTGCCGATCCTGTGGGAGGGCATCAAGTCGTGGGCACCGATGGACGTCGCGTGGACTCAGCGCTACCTCGTCGCGCAGTACTGCCGGACGCTCTACACGCTGCACACCGCTGAGGTGACTTCCAAGCGCGGAGCTCTGGAGTGGGGGTTGAAAATGCTCGATCAGCGGTGGCACCCGCTGATCGAGCAGGTCATCAGGGACCGGGACCTCGGCTGGGACGCCGACGCTGCCCCGCGTCCGGGAAGCATGGAGCAGACGCGGGCTTTCGCGGCCTACTGCGAGCTTCTCTAGTTGTTTCGTGGGCGCGGCGGGGGCTCACGGGTACCCCCGCCGCGCTCTCCACGTGCCGAACACTGTTTTCCCGCCTGCTACCGCTTCGCGACCGGATCCCTTGGAACATCGGTGGAATCTGGTTGTTCGTCTCTGACAGGACACGCGGGAGGCGACGGTGTCGACTGTCATCGGGACGAACTCCGGGGAGGAGCCGGCTTCACCGACCGCGGCAGAGCGGGTTGCCCTGCCACTAACGTTCCTCGGTCCGGTCACTAGTGCGGGAGGCTGTCCTTCGGGGTGCGTGTTCGGCTTTTCGCCCGTTCCTCCGCGGCCCCTCAAGTGCGGGGTAGAGAGGCCGATCTTCGGATCGGGCTGGGGTGGAACGGCCGTGCAGGGCATCGTCTTCGGGGTTGTCGGGGAGAGTCCACGACGACACCCAGCACGGCCGGGCTCTTCTTTTAGTTGTGTCAGACGGCTTCGAGCTGGAAGCCGGCCGGGGCGTGCAGCGCCTCGACCAGTGCGTCCTGCACGACGTGCGCTTCAGGGAGGTTCCAGCCGCAGATCGACGGCTTGACCCTCCAGTGCACGACGCCGTGCGCCATCGGGGTGGGCGGCAGCGGGATGTACTCGCCCTTGCCGTACAGGTGGACGTCCGCGTTGTTGGCCAGCTCGGCGTTGAGCTTCGAGCCGGACTTCACCAGGAACATCCACCGGCCGGACGGGGTCGCGGCGATCGGCACGGGAACACCGATCGAGCGCAGTGCGACGGCCGCGCGGCGGCCGAGGTCGGTGCCGACCTCGATCGCGTCCACCACGTGGCCGGTCGCGACGAGCAGGCTGTAGGAACGACCGGTCCACCACGTGGCGACCTGGTCGGGACGGGTGCCGATGCGGTCCACCCAGTCGCGGTGCACCGGGATGGGGCCGTGGAGTTCGAGCCCGCTGCGGCCCGCCCACTGCGTCACGCCGTTCTCGGTACCGGCCGGATAGGTGCCGGGCAGTACGGGCCAACCGCGGTACGCGAGGCTGACGGCCTCGGCACGCAGTTCGATGCGGAAGGCCCCGCGCCAGCTATCCGACCAATCCATCTTCCGTCGCCTTCTTCCTAAGGTCTGTCTCGACATCGCCGTGGTGCCGGTGTTCTCGGGACACCGCGTCGGTGCCGCTACTACAACTAACGACACCGGCCCTGGGCTTGGTAACCCCCGCCGCGACAACTGGTAGCTACGAGACGGCGAACGCCCCTTGCGAGAACGAGCCACTGAACTCCGCGCGTTTAGTTCGATCACCGTTCAGCATGTCCCGGCGCCGGTGTGAGTCCGCTCACCGCCGGGAGACGACCGCTCGTCGCGCTCCAAACGCTTCGATCTTCGGCCGGACCTGCTCTCGACCGCGCGCTCGCCGGGCCGAACGGCGTAGCGGCCGACGCCCGCACAACCACCTCCCAACCGCTCACCTCACAGCTCTCGAGCCGCGCCCCGTTGCGTTCCGCCACGAGTTTTGCCTGCTCACAAGCAATTTCTTCGCCGTAGGGCAAACCCACCGCACCGGCGAGCGCCGCCAGATCAGCCGCACCGGTCACCCGGTGCCGCACGACGACCGCCGCCCCGATCTGCGCGCCGGTGAGCGTCACGATGATCAGCAACAACATCGCCACGACACCGCTCACCGCAGCCGAGCCGCTCTCATCACCTGGCACTTCACCGTTCATCGCGGCTCCACTGCGGCGAACGCCGACGCGCTGAGCGGCACGCCCAGCGGTCCGCGTTTAGTGACGACGACTGTTATGGCGTCTCCGTTGGTCTGGAACGCGGTGTTGGCTCCGGGTGCGATCTGGCCGACCGCTTCCTCACCGCGCTGCCGTTCACCGCGCGCCGCCAACCGCGCCGCCTCTCTCGCGGCGTCGGTGCATCGCATCTGCTCGACGACGGCGGTGAGTCCCGCGGCTGCCACTCCCATGACCGTCAGGAGCGCGCAAACGGCAATCGCCGCCTCGACCGTGGCCATGCCGCTGTCATCAGACCGCCGACAGCGCACGCTGTATCAGCCCCTGCAACATGTTCTGCATCCAGTCGCTGGTGGCGATCGCGTACAGCACCCCGGCGAGCGCGGCCACCGCGAGCGTCCCGATCGCGTATTCGACCGTGCTCATGCCGCTGTCGTCCTTCAGCAGTTCCACTTCGTTCTCCTTTGCGGTCTCAGTTGAGGAATTGATCGGCCAGGCCCAGCACCACCGGCACGACGCCGAGGCACAGGAACGCCGGCAGGAAACACAAGGCCAGCGGTGCCGCGACGGCCACTGCCGCTCGTTGTGCCTCGGCCTCGGCGCGGTCCTTCGCCTCGGCTCTGGTGCGTTCGGCGAGGTCGGCGGCTTGGCCGGCGAACGCAGCTCCTGACCGCGCGGTCCTCCTGGCGGCTCTCGCGAGCGCGGCTGTCGTCGGGTTGGCCAGGGCTTGGGCCCAGGCGGTGTCCGGGTCCGCACCGAGTGCGAGCAGTTCGGCGACCTGGCCCAGTTCCGCGATGCCGGCAGCCTTGATGGCGGTTGGTACCGGCAGCCCGGCCCTCAGGCAGGCGGCGAGGAGGTCCAGCGCCGCGGCTCTTTCGAACGGACCCTCTTTCGCGTGCTTCGTTGGCGGCGGATCGTGCGTTTGCGGTCTCAACCGGTCGATCGCCCGTCTTGGTGTTGGTGCGACGAGGATCGCCAGCGCTATCAGCACGAGGATCACGGCTCGACCTCGGTGATCCTTCTTGTCCACCACAGTCCTGCGGCGAGGAACAGCGCGCCCAGTACGAGCAAGAGCTGTCCTGCTGTGGTTTCGATCAACGTGTGGAGCGGTCGTGCGCCGCTCAGTTCGCCGAGCAGCACTCCGAACACCGGCAGCGCCGCGAGCACCGCCGCACTCGCCCTCGGCCCGGCCATGCGCGCGTGCACCTGTCTGGCGAACGCGGCCCGCTGGTCGAGATCGCGCCTGGTCGCGTCCAGGACATCCGCCAGCGCCACGCCGTGTTTCGCCGACACGTGCCACGCCTTGGCGAGCTGATCTGTCGCGGTGGTGAGGAGCGGCTGTCTCAGGTCTCTCAGAGTTCGCTCGACGTCGCCGCCCAGTCGTGCGGTGGCTGCAGCGGCTCTGAGCACTTCATCGGCCGGGGCCGGGGTGTCCTGCGCGGCACCTTCTGCCGCGCTGGCGGGGTGCGCGCCCGCTCGCAGCTCGTCGACCACACCGCCGAGTCCGTTGCTGAGCGCTTCCGTCGCCGCTCTGAGTGCCTGGCTTCGCCTGCCCTGCTTGATGATCCGGTAGATCACCGCGGCGAGGACCGCTCCGGCAACGAGTCCGCCGACGCCGGCCACGAGGTAGGTGATCGCTGCTGCAGCTGCTGGCCACAGCCATTGCGGGACAACGATTTCTCGCTTTCCCTTTGGTCTGAGCCTGCGGATCGGTTTGAGCTGCGGCCACACCAGCAGAGCTGCCGCCAGGAGCAGAAGGCTCAGCACAGCGCCCCCTTGTCGTGCCAGCCTTGCTCTCTGGTCCAGATTGGACGGACCTCAAGCCCGCTTTCGGTGCGCGTGAACCGCCCGATCTCGTTGAGGTGCCGCGCGCCGTTGTCCGCTCGGCGCATGTGCAGGACGAGCTGGACCGCTGCGACCACCTGGCTGTGCAGGGCTTGTTGATCCAGCCCCGCAAGCGCGCCGAGTGCCTCGAGCCTCGCCGGGACCTCGGCCGGCGAGTTGGCGTGCAGCGTGCCGGCGCCGCCTTCGTGGCCGGTGTTGAGCGAACTGAGGAGTTCCCTGACCTCGGCGCCTCTGACCTCACCGACGACGATCCGGTCGGGCCGCATGCGCAACGCCTCCCGCACCAGCGACCGCACGGTGATCTCGCCGGCGCCTTCGACGTTCGGCGGCCGCGCCACCAGCCGCACGAACTGCGGGTGGTCCGGGCGGAGCTCGCCCGCGTCCTCCACGCACACGACGCGTTCGGCTTCCGGGACGCACCCCAGAAGTGCCGACAGCAGCGACGTCTTGCCGGACCCGGTGCCACCGATCACCAGGAACGCCTTGCGCGTGCGGACGATCGTCCTGAGCGCTTCGGCGATCTCGGCGTCGAACGTGCCCAGCTCCTGGAGCGCCTTCAGATCGTGCGTCGCGGGCCTCAGCACGCGGAGTGAGAGGCAGGTGCTGTCCGCGATCGGTGGGAGCACCGCGTGCAGCCGGACTCCGCTGCCCGGCAACCACCCGTCGACGCACGGCGAGGCGTCGTCGAGCCGTCGGCCCGCCGCAACCGCCAGGCGTTGGGCGAGCCGGCGGACCGACTCCTCGTCGGGGAAGGCGATGTTGCTGCGGCGCAGGCCATTGGTGCCGTCGACCCACACCTGGTCCGGTGCGGTGACGAGGACGTCGGTGGTGCCGGGGTCGGCGAGCAGCGGGTCGAGCGGACCGGTGCCGCTGAACTCCTGGCGGAGAACTTGGAGGGCCTCCAAGACATCCGAGTCGGCCAGCACACCGCCCGCTTCGGAACGGACCGCGTGGGCGACGACCGCGGCGGTCATCTCCATGTCCGCGCCGGCCAGTCGATGGCGGACGCGGTCGATCAGCGCGGCGGTCATGTCGTCGCCTCCGGGGACTCGGGGCTGCGGGTGCCCTCGTCGGGGAAGGTGGTGCGGGGCAGGGTCGTGATGCCGTGGAGGCGTGCGCAGGCAGGCGCGGCGACCATGACATCGGTGGCGTCGGGTCCGGCGAACAGCAGATCCGCCGGGTCTGGGCCGCACCCCTCATGCCAGAGACCTTGGAGCGACTCCAACATCTCCTCGTAGGAGACGACGCCGGCAGTCATGTCGTCACCTCGGGACGGGTGCCCTCGTCGGAGAAGCTGATGCGACGCAGACTCTTGGTGCGGCAGAGGAGGACGTTGGGTCGGCGCGGCGATCGGGACGTTGGTGGAATCGGCGAACAACAGGTCCGCCGGGCCCGGACTGCCGAGCTCTTGGCCGAGACCTTGGAGCGCCTCCCAGGTTGTCGTCGGAAAGGCAACAGCGGCGGTCATGTGACGGCCTCCGGGGGGTTCAGAGCAGCAGGTGCCCACGCCTGGAGAGGTGATCGCGGTGAGGCGCAGGTCATTGGTGCCGTCGACTCGGACGTGAGCTGGCACCGTCGCCACGGCGTCGGCAGAGCCACGGGCGGCGAACAACAGGTCCAGCGGATCCGAACCACGCAGCTTCTGGCAGAGAACTTGGAGCGCCTCCAAGTTCTCAACGTGCGAGATGACGGCGGCAGTCATGTCACAGCCTCCGGGGACTGGGAGCGATACGCGCGCCTTCGCCAGGAACCGTGGAGCGCACACCATTGGTGCGGCCGGCCCAGAAATGAGCTGGCACCGCGGCCACGGCAGTGCCTCCGGCGGCGAACAACAGGTCCAGCGGATCCGAGCCACCCGCCTCTGACCAAGAAAGTTGGAGCGGCTCCAAGTTCTCCACATGCGAGATGACGGCGGCAGTCATGTCACAGCCTCCAGGGCTGGGAGCAACACGCGGCGTGCCAGGAGCGGTGGGGCGCAAGCCATCGGTGCAGGCGACCCGGACCTGGGCCGGCGCCGCACACCACGACGTCGGTGGTGGCTGGGCAACTGGAAGCGGAGCCGACGCGGCGGCCGACACGTCCGTGATGGGAGGAGCGGTTGGCGGGTGGGACAGCGGGCCTGGGTCGGCGGTTTCCTGGTGGAGGGCTTGGAGGGGCTCCAAGTTCTGTTTGGGGGTCATGTCGCGGCCTCGGGGCGTTGGGCGTGGCGGCCGTAGGTGATTTCGCGGCCCGTTAGGCGGAGCCAGGTCGAGGCCACGCAACGGGTCCGGCCGTTGCCACGCACGCGGCAGCTCCATAGGGCGGAAAGGTACGGGATGTCAGGGAAGGGTCCTCGGAGCCTCGCCCGTACGATCTCGTGGTGTCCTTCTCGGTGGCCGACATCTTCTCGGGTGCGGGCGGCATGAGCTTCGGCTTCCACGCCCACCGCGACTTCCGGGTCGTCGGTGCCGCTGACGCGCAGATCGGCAAGCCGTCGTCCCGCTTGGGTTCGTTGCGCTGCAACGACACGTACCGCGCGAACATCGGCGTCGACCCGCTGGAGGTCGACCTCTCGAAGGTGTCGCCGTCGGCGTTGCGCGAGGTCTGGGGCCTGCGCCGCGGCCAGCTCGACGTGCTGCTGGCGTGCCCGCCGTGCTCGGGCTTCTCCCGGATCACCGCCCAGAACCACCTGCGCGACGACCCGCGCAACTCCCTCGTGGGCCGCATCGCCGTCTACGCGGAGGAGCTGCGCCCGAAGGTCGTGCTCGTCGAGAACGCCCGCGAGCTCGTCAAAGGCAAGCAGCGCCACCACTTCGACAGCCTCGCGGAGGAGCTGACGAAGATCGGCTACTCGGTCGCGGGCGGCACGCACATGCTGTCCAAGTTCGGCCTGCCACAACTGCGCGAGCGGACGTTGATGGTGGCTGTCGACGCCGGTCTGCCGCTGCTGACCTTGGACGACCTGTGGGCGGGCCGGGTGATCCGCCCGTCCGCCATCACGGTCCGGCGGGCGATCGGCAAGCTGCCGCGGATCGAGGCGGGGCTCGCGGATGCGGAAGACCCCATTCACGTGTCGCCGACGTTTTCTCAGGACCGCAGTCTGGAAAGAATGCGTGCAATTCCCGCGAACGGCGGCTCGTGGGCGGATCTGCTCAGGTCACCGGAGACCGCGGAGTTGTTGAATCCTGCACAACGCAGGATCGTCGAAGAGCAGAACTGGGGTTCGCACCCGGACGTCTACGGCCGGATGTGGTGGGACGAACCGGCCCGAACGATCAAGCGGGAATGCGGACACGTCGGCAACGGCCGTTATGCCCACCCCGAGCAGCACCGGCTCTGCACGGTCCGCGAGATGGCCCTCTTGCAGGGCTTTCCCCGTCAGTTCCGGTTCGACGTGTCGATTCTCGGGAACGCGTACCGGCACGTCGGCGACGCCGTTCCGCCGCTCATCGCCTACCAGTTGGCGGGCCTCACCCGCTGGATTCTGACCGGGCGCCGACCGGAGCCTCGCGAGATGTGCCTGCGCGGCACTTCGCTGCGTCCCGGCGACATTCGCCCGGTGGAAGTTACCGAATTGGTGGCGTGAAGCCTGAACCGTCGGTGCAGGTCATCCGTAGCGAAACGTCTCAATTGATAACTGTTCGGCAACGAATCTAACGTCACCTGACAAAATTAATGCATCGCAGACCTATCCACTGTGGACACCCTGGGTAGCTTTCTGCTGGTCACAGGCGGTTTGTAGTGTCCCTCATACCTCACTCCATCGGGTGTAACTCGATCGGCTAGTGTCGCCGACGCTTCCTGTCGGTTCAGTGTCGATCTCGACGTGCCGACCGTCCCGGCGGGCGAATGACTTCCCACGCGATCGGGCGAACTTCAGCGAACAAGGAGACCCATGGCTTCCCGGTTGAGGATCGGCGCGGCGCTGCTGGGCGCCACCGCCCTTCTGTCCATGTCGACGCTGGCGGCGTCCGCTGACGTCATCGTCAAGCCCGTTCACCCCGACACGTACAAGAAGTACGGCTACTCGGTCACTCTCGAGCACCTGCCGACGGGCACGGAAGCCGAGCCCGAGTGGGGCACCAAGCTCATCCCGCTCACGCTGACCGAGAACGGCAAGGCGGACGTGGTCTTCGCGTACTGCGTCGAGCTGCCGACTGACCTGGACAAGAACAAGGGTCTGAAGGAAGTCGACTGGAACAAGCACCCCAACCCGAACACCAAGTTCAAGGACGAGAACGCCGGCAAGGTCTTCTGGATCCTGAACAACTCCTTCCCGACGAAGACCACGAACGACCTCGACGACCTGTACAAGGGCGACTACGACGAGGAAGAAGCGATCGCCGCCACGCAGGCCGCGATCTGGCACTTCAGCGACGGTGTCGACCTCACGGGCGCGACCTCCGGCAAGAAGGAAGCCGACGCTGACGTCGTCAAGCTCTACAAGGCGCTGATCGAGCAGGCCAAGGACCTCAAGCAGACTCCGAACGAGACGCCGAAGCTGGAGATCGACCCGGCCTCGAAGTCCGGCAAGGCGGGCGAGAAGATCGGCCCGTTCAAGGTCACCACGACCGCGACCAAGCTCGAGCTGACCGCGCAGCTGCCCGACGGTGTCACGATCACCGACAAGAACGGCACCCCGCTCACGACCGAGAAGTCGGGCGACGAGCAGAAGGCCACGGACCAGGACGACAAGATCTCCGAGTTCTACGTCAAGGTTCCGGAGAACGCCGACAAGGGCGAGGCGAAGCTGAAGGTCGCCGCTGAGGTCACCCTGGAGAAGGGCCGCCTGTTCGTCGCCCAGGACTCCAGCTACCGGACCCAGTCGCTGGTCATCGCGCAGAACACGAAGATCAAGCTCGACAAGAACGCCAAGGCCGACTGGACCAAGGCCGAGCAGACGACGACTCCGTCGACGCCGTCCTCCACGCCGGAGACCACGACTCCGACCACCACCACGACGACGCCGGCCGCCCCGGCTCCGGGTGGCAGCACTGACGACCTCGCGTCGACCGGTGCGTCGATCCTGTGGCCGCTCGTCGGTGGTCTGGCGCTCGTCGGTGCCGGTATCGGCGCCCTGTTCGTCGTGCGCCGCAAGAAGGCTGGTGCTGCTGAGTAATCAGCACCCCTAAGACGAACGCCCCCAGGGTCCGCGCACGAGGTCCACACCGGACACCATCTCGGTGACGGTGTGCTCGACCTGCAGCCGCGGGTTGACCTCCAGGAACGCGAC
>NZ_JBEXPJ010000019.1:0-88551 GCF_040611995.1 Lentzea sp. NPDC006480 | reverse complement strand
GTGTCGTCCCCCCCCCACCCCCCGGCCGGGCCGCCTTCCTGGCGGCCGGGCCGGGTCACGTTCGAGGCCCATGTGAGGAGCGGCCGACGCCCGGACGGAACATCGTCCACCCGGTGAAGGTCGTGCGGTCAAATGAGATGTTGCGAGACCTGCAACCTTCAAGGTGGAAGTTGCTTAGCTGGGCGCCAGTGAGGTCTGGGCCGATATCGACCCAGAAAGTGCGGGCGGGGTGCCTGAAGGGCGCCCCGCCGGCGGTGGTCATCCGTTGTTCAGCAGGGCGAGGATCTGGTTCAGCAGGGCGACCAGTGCCTGAAGCCCTGCGGGCGAGCCGGGGAGGGGGATTCCGACGATCGCGCACAGCAGGTTGCCGAGCAGGTTGCCCGGACCCGGTTCCGCGGTGATGTTCAGGTGCACCCGGTCCAGGTGCACGACCAGGCCCAGCAGGTCGAGGTCCAGCGGTCCGAGCACCAGGTCGAGGATCTCGCAGGAGACCTGCGCGACGCCCACCGGGGCCGTGACCTCACGCGACTCGGTCCCCACCTGCTGACCGGCGGAGTCGATGAGGGTCAGGTCGACGATGCCGTTGGCGAGCGCGGTGGTGCCGTCCTCCGCGAACCCTGTCGGCGTGAACGTACCGACCACGGTGCCGACGCCGCCGGAGGCGTCGGTGAACGTGCCGGTGACCGGCGTGCTCAACGCCGGGGCGGCCGGCGCTGGGGCGGCGGACGCGGCGCCCGCGCCGCCGAACAAAGCGAACAGAACGGCGAGAACCACGGTGACGACCGCGGAGCGGCCAAAGATGCTGAATCTCACGATGAGCTCCTTCCAAACTACGAACTCGACTCTGCAGGAGTAGCCGAACCACTCCGAAAGAAACGCTTGGAACGCAGAAGGGAGCGTGAGCAATTTCAACTGATCGATATCCCGCTGGCCCGTACCCAAATCAACGGGCGATCGTTTGCCGCTCTGTTTGAAGAAGCCGGAAAAACAAAGATACCCTATATAAAGATACTGTGTATTACGAAGCTTCTGCGGTGTCTCTGGGGCGCTGGTCGTTCGTGTCCGCTGGCGTTTGGCCAGCGTGCATGCCTTGCCCGCCGTACTCGGACGCGGCCTTGAGCGTGGGCAGGGGGACGCGTCGGTCTGCAGCCATCGGGGTGCGCTCCAACGGCCAGCGGCCCCAGGGGGCACCATGATGATGAGAAGCTCTGAGGCGAGTGTGGCGCTGACACCTGGCGCGAGCCACTAATGCTGATCTAGCACGTGCTAGCTGTTGCCGCTCACTTGTTGGTTCTGGAGCTTCTGCTGCCGGGTTGGCGGGCGGGTCTGGGAGTTGTTCTGCCAAATTTCTCCCAGGGCGGGCTCCAAAGGCCTGAAACACAAATCAGCCCTGTCCACGTCTGCTGTGCGGCCGGCCGCAGGTGGCCGCTTCGCGATGGGTGATGGGCACCGAGGTGGTCGGCTCGGACTCACCGATGCGTACCACGAGCTGCTGACCGCCGAGGCGCGGCCGGCACTCAGCGATCAGGCGGCTGAGATCGGTGTAGGCGAACGGAGCCTCGCTCCTGTCGCCCGCACCTGCTACCGCCGTCGTACGGGCTGCAGCGACGTCCTGGAGGACGACGAACCGGCGGCGCTTGTAGATCGACTCTGGATCGAACGGCCACGGGGCGCACTGCCCCTGGACAGCAAGAACCCCGCCTCACCTGAGGTGAGGCGGGGTTCAAACTCCAACCATCGGGGCGACAGGATTTGAACCTGCGACCCCCCGCTCCCAAAGCGGGTGCGCTACCAAACTGCGCCACGCCCCGGTTGCAACCAGCTTACCGCCACCCGCTAAGGTATTGACCGCAGCCCCACTGAGGGGCGGCAAGCGGGCGTAGCTCAATGGTAGAGCCCTAGTCTTCCAAACTAGCTACGCGGGTTCGATTCCCGTCGCCCGCTCGTGACGAGGGGCGAGGTGCGTCTGCGGAAAGCGCAGACCTAACCTCGCCCCTCGGTTTTTATCAGGGGGCCAAGCCCCCAGACCCCAGCCGGGGGCGAGCCCCCGAACCCCATCACTTCGCGCATGCCTGCGATTGCCGTGAACTAGCTCACAGGTCAGGCGCCGAGGCCACTCCGATCTGGGTGTGGCGGTGCGCGGGGCTTTCGATTTCGTCCAGCACGGCCAGCGCGAAGTCCTCGTAGGTCAGCTCGTCGCCCGGGTCGACCGCGCCGATGCGGTACTCGCCGCTGACGGCACCGCCGAACATCCCCACCGGACTCATCACCAGCCAGTCGGCGCCGGAGTCCGCCAGCACCTGGACGCCCGCCGCGTGACCCAGGCAGAACGGGCGGTGTTCGGCCGGGAAGTCCGGCGAGTCCACCACCCGCACGCCCGGCGAGGTCTCCAGGAGCGGGTAGATGCCCACCACGATGATCCGGCCGGCACCGGACGCCACCAGTGCGCGGGCCGCCTCGGTGTAGAACTCCGCCGGGTCGCGGGACAGGTCCGCCACCGCGCTCACCGCGACGTCGCAGCCCGCCGCCACCTCGGCCGCCGCCTGGACACCGGGGTCGCGGCCGATCCTCGCGACCTCGTGGCCGCGTGCTTCCGCCACGGCCGCGATCTGCCGTCCTGCCTGCCCGTTCGCACCGAACACAACGATCTTCGCCATGAGCGCGAAGGTAGGGTGCGGGTAGCCGGTTTCCGCAACGATATCGGGGGTGACCAGGTGGAATGCCAGCACGGCGACCAGGGCCCTGTGCTGCCCTACCGCATCGGTGACAAGTGGACCGCGCACGTGCTGCGGGCTCTGCACCACAACCGTCGGCGCTTCACGGAACTGCGTGCCGAGATGCCCGCGGTGACGCCCAAAGTGCTCACCGAGACGTTGCGGGCGATGGAGCGCGAGGGCACGGTCACGCGCACCGAGTACGACGAGAACCCGCCGCGCGTCGAGTACGAGCTGACCGAGCAGGGGCACAAGCTGCTCGGCCTGCTGGACCTGTGTTGCGACTGGGCCCGAGAGAACTTGGTGGAAACGTGAGGCTCGAACAGATCGTCGTCGACTGCAACGACCCGAGCCGGCTCGTCCGGTTCTGGGCCGAGCTGCTCGGCGCGGAGCCGGTGAACCGCGCGCACGGCTGGGCGCACGTCGAACCGCCCGGCGGGCCGCGGATGTCGTTCCAGCCGGTGCCCGAGCGCAAGGACGCGAAGAACCGGCTGCACCTGGACTTCGGGGTCGACGACATCGAAGCCGCGGTCGTGAAGGCCGTGAGCCTCGGGGCGACCCGCGAGGGCGTGGTCGTCACCGACGAACAGGGCAGCTTCCAGGTGATGCGTGACCCCGAGGGCAACGAGTTCTGTTTCGTCCGCTGAGTCCGCCGAGTCCCTTGCCGCTTCGTCCACCGGGGAACTACTGGACCGCCCGCCACAGGGCCTCACCGAAGCGGATCGCGAGGATCAGGAGCAGCACGCCGATCGCGAAGCTGATGAGGCACCGCACGACGACCAGGAGTTTGGCGCCCTTCACCCGGCCATGATTTATCGCCGGCGGGCAACACCGACAGAGCCCAACGGAACCAATAACATGCCGTTGTGACCCAAAGCGCGAGTGCCTGCCTGTTCTGCCGCATCGTCGCGGGCGAGATCCCGGCGACCGTCGTGACGGAGACCGACACGACGCTCGCTTTCCGCGACATCGACCCCAAGGCGCCCACGCACGTGTTGGTGATCCCCAAGGAACACCACCAGGCGATCGGCGACGTCGACCCGGTGCTCGCGGGCCAGATCCTCGCGACCGCGCACCAGGTCGCGAAGTCCGAAGGCGTCGACGAGTCCGGCTACCGGCTCGTGTTCAACACCGGCGAGGACGGCGGCCAGACCGTCTTCCACGTGCACTGCCACGTGCTCGGCGGCCGCGGCCTCACGTGGCCTCCTGGCTAGCAACGTCCGGGATGACCATCTCCCGCACGAACTGGGCGTCGACCGGATTGCCGTGCCCCGGCACGACGATCCGCGGGTTCAGCTCCAGCATCCGGTCAAGGACGTGGCGCCAGTTCGACGGCGTCGCGTCCGAACCTGCCTGAGCGGGAGCACCTTCCTCGACGAGGTCGCCCGCGAACACCACCCCGGCATCCGGCACGTGCACGATCACGTCGTGCGAACTGTGCGCGGGTCCGAAGTGGTGCAGATCGACCCGCCGTCCGCCGACGTCGAGCGTGACGGTGTCGCGGAACGTGTGCGTGGGCGCGATCAACCTGCCCTCGAAGGGTTCGGGGTAGTACTTGGCCCGGCTCTCGAGCAGCGACTCGTCGACCACGCAGTCCTCGTGCGCCCACACCTCGCACGGCAGGAACGCCTCGGTGGCCAGCACGTGGTCGAAGTGGTTGTGCGTCAACACGATCCGCGACGGCTGGATCCGATCTGCCAACGCTGGATCCATGCCGGAGTCCACAAGCAGCGAGTCACCTGACCCGACGATGTACCCGAGCGTGAGGTCGAGCTCGGTGTGGCGCCGGATGAACACACCATCAGCGATCTCGATCACCGCAGCACCCCGTCGATCAGCACTGGCACCGCATTGCTGACCCCGAGTTGGACCGCCAGCTCCACGTCCGCGGCGTGGCCGTGCCCGATCAGCTCCTGCCCGGACCCGCACCCCCGCACCGCGGCGGCGACGTCGGTGTTGTTGAACGCAGTCACCGCGAGCTGCGCTTCCGGTGAAGCCGATCCCGAGAGGGCCGCGAGCACCGCGCCCGCACCGAGGTAGTCCTCGACGCACGGCCGCAGCGGACCGAACGACACCCCTTCCCCCGCCATGTTGATGCCCCACCGCTCACCGCCGGGAATCACACCGATCGTCTCCCCCAGCTCGGCCGCCCGCTTCGCCACCGCCGAGGCGTTGCGCAGACAGGCCGCGAGCACGTGCGCCCCGGTCTCCCCCGCCAGCGAGCAGAGGTTCGACCCGTTCGGCGACGGCAGCTCCACCAACCCGGTCGCGTCGACGAGTGACGCTGGTCGCAGCGTGCCGTTGCGCGGCTTCCACCGCGACGGCCGGACCTGGCCACCGTTTCCCACCACCAGGTCGACGGACGTCGTGAACGACAGCACGTCCACCACGACCAGCACGTCACAGCCCCGCAGCACGTCGACGCCCTCAGGCCCCCACTCCAGCTTCAGCTGGTACCCCTCCTGAGCAAACATGCCGCCCAGCGTGTCAGACTCCGGGACGTGCGCGTTTATCTGGCAGCAGACCACGCGGGCTTCGAGCTGAAGTCCCACCTGTCCAAGGCTCTGACCGAGCAGGGTTACGAAGTCGTCGATGTCGGCGCCCACGAGTACGACGCCCTCGACGACTACCCGTCGTTCTGCATCGACGCCGCCGAACAGGTCGTCGCGAATCCCGGCAGCCTCGGTGTCGTCATCGGCGGCTCGGGCAACGGCGAGCAGATCGCCGCGAACAAGGTGAAGGGCGCTCGCGCCGCATTGGCGTGGAACGTCGACACCGCGCAGCTCGCCCGCCAGCACAACAACGCCAACCTCGTCGGCATCGGTGCTCGCCAGCACACCGCCGAGGAGGCGACCGAGATCGTCTCGGCGTTCCTCAAGACCGAGTTCTCCGGCGACGAACGCCACCAGCGCCGCATCGACCAGGTCAGCGCGTACGAGAACAAGGCCTGATGCCCGAGGGCCACACGCTGCACCGCCTCGCGCGGCTGCACCAGCGCCGGTACGCGGGAAAGCCCGTGTCCGTCACGAGTCCGCAAGGGCGCTTTTCGGCGTCCCTTGTGGACGGACGCAAGCTCGTCCGCGCCGAGGCACACGGCAAGCACCTGTTCCACGTCTACGGCCCGGACGCGGTCGTGCACGTGCACCTCGGCCTCATCGGGACCTTCACCGAGTCACCACTGCCGGTCCTGCTCCCGATCGGCCAGGTCCGGATGCGCATGGTCGGCGAGACCCACTTCACGGACCTGCGCGGCCCGGCCGCGTGCGAGGTGCTCAACTCCGACGAGGTCAAGGCGATCCGGAAACGGCTCGGCCCGGACCCGTTGCGCAAGGACGCCGTCCCGGACCTGGCCTACGAGCGAATCCTCCGGTCGAAGAAGTCGCTGGCCGAGCTGCTGATGGACCAGAAGGTCCTCGCGGGCGTCGGCAACGTCTACCGCGCCGAGATCCTGTTCCGGCACAACGTGAACCCGATGCTGGTCGGCAACAAGGTCAGCCGCGAGCTGTGGGACGGCATCTGGGACGACCTCGTCGTGCTGATGAAGGACGGCGTGAAGGTCGGCCAGATCAACACCGTCCGCCGTGAGCACATGCCGCGGGCCATGGGACGCAAGCCGCGCGTGGATCGGCACGGCGGCGAGGTGTACGTCTACCGCCGTGCCGGTGAGCCGTGCCTGATCTGCGGCACCGAGGTCATGACGACCGAACTCGCAGGTCGCAACCTCTTCTGGTGCCCTGGCTGCCAGCCGTAAAAAAATCGGGGTAGTCCGATTCGGGTGCGGCTGGAAAGTGCTCAGTTGATGAGCACTTTCCCCCACGCGAGCACTTCAGCCGTGAGCACTTCGAACTAGAAGTCGAAGCCGCCCATGTCGCCGAAGTCGAAGCCACCGGCGTCACCGATGTCGCCACCACCGAAGTCGCCACCGCCCAGGTCGCCACCGCCGAAGTCCGCGGCACCCATGTCCGCCATGCCGTAGTCACCGATGCCGTGCATACCGGAGAACATGGCGTCCATCAGCAGGAACGTGCCCACACCCCACGCGCCGGCCACGAGCGCGGGCTTCCACCACGGCTCGGAGTACCAGCCACGCGGCACCGGGCGTCCGGCGACCATGCCGCCGGGGTAGTAGTAGGGCGTGCCGGAACCGGAGTGCGGCGACGCGGCATAGGCGTGGCCCTCGACGCTGACCTGGCGGTCTTCGCTGACCGCACCCGCCTGCTTCTGCCCGGCGCTCTCGGGCAGCGCGGGCCCGGGGTCCATGCCCATGGCCTCACGCGCGGCGCGGACGTAGTGCAGACCTTCCATCGCCGTCTCGGTGACCAGCCGCGCCTGCGGGATCGTGCGGGCCTGCTCCATCTGCGACCCGGCCGCGGTGAAGCGCTCGGACGCGTCGGCCATGGCCTGCGTGGACGCGGCGTTCGACCCCGTGAGGCTCATCACCTGCCCGCCCAGCCGCTCGACCCACCGGCGGGCCTCCGCCTTGGCGTCGTCGAGCTCCCGCGCCTTGCGCGCGTTGCTCTGGCTGACCAGGTAGAACACCCCTGCGACCAGCAGTACCAGTACAACCACCCACACGATGGCGCCCACGGCTTTACCTCCCACACCAGATAAACCGTCAACGCGTGAATGGCGGCCGTAGTTCCGTCAGAACACCTCTGGGCAATGGGGCTCGTGTTCGCCGAGGAACGCCAACGAGAGCGCGTCGACATGACCGGCCGTGTGCTCGACCACGCGGTGTGCGCGCCGGAGCACAGAAAGCCTTACGCCACCGAGATAGGCACTCCCGAGCGCGGCGACGTCGAGCGACACGTCCGCCGCGTCCTCGGTGCGCGTCACAACCGCTTCCCCGCCCTTCACGGTCAAGCGCCAGCGGCCGGAGTTCCACGGGCAGAAGGAGTCCTCGACCTCGATCACACTGTCCACATCGGACTGGTAGCGCCGCAGCGGCAGCGCCCGTTCGACGTCGACGACGCGCAGCCAGAGCGCGTCACCGAGGTCACGGCCCACTTTCCGCGGGTTGTCGACCATGTGCAGGATCGGGTCGTCGACGGCGGTGTAGAAGGAGATCTCCGCCGCCAGGTCGATGTCCAGCAGGAACCGGTACAGGTCCGCGTACGCCTGCTCGGTCTCGCACACGAGCTCCCGCACGTGCAGCTCGTCGGCCGGTCCGCGCGAGCTGCCCGCACCCTTGACCCGGAACACCACGTACCCCTCGGGATGCAGGCAGTAGCGGTACGAGGTCAGGCCGTCGCGGTCGACCTCGCGGTCCGCGAGCTGCACGTCCCAGGTCGCCTCGACCCGGCTCACCCAGCCGATCCGCGTGCGCCGCACCCTGTCGTGCACCTCGCGCATGAACGGCAGCGCCTCCGCACGGGTCACCTGCCGGATCCGCGTGCCGCTCACGGAGACGCCGGGGTGGAACGGCATCCGCGTCGGCATCATCAGCCGGTTCAGGCTGGTGGCCAGCTCCCCGTAGCCGAACCGGCGGTAGATCGAGCCCTCGGACGCCCAGAGCATCGCGAGCGGCTCACCCGACTCGCGCATGCCGTGCAGCTGGGTCTTCATCAGCAACGACGCGACTCCACGCCGGCGATGCCCTGGCTTGACCGTGATGACGGTGACCCCGCCGGCAGGCACCTGAAGACCACCCGGAACGGTGATCTCCCTGCTGAGGACCCCACCGGTGCCGACGATCTCGTCACCGTCGACGACCACGTGCGCCCGGTCGTGCTCGAGGACCTTGAGCCACTTGCTGTCCACGCCCTCGTAGTCGTCGAGGAACGCCCACGCCATCACCCGCTGGAACTCGGGGAGGTCGGACTCGTTGATGGTCCTGATGCTCAGCGCTGAGTCGGCCATGACGCCAGTGATACGCCGCCCCGGTCACTCCCGCAGCTCAATTTCGGCCGAGCCGCGCAGTCCACGTGACCTCGAAAGCAATCGTTTTCATCGGGAACGTTCCTGGGTGGCGTCCCGTTTGCGGGCGAGCGAAAAATCGCCGCGCAAGCCCCCAGGAATTGTCGGAAGAGGAGCAGAAATGAGAGCCTTCATCGCTTTCTTGTCCGCACTGGCAATTGTTCTTCTCGCTTCGGGACCGGCCTCCGCCACACCCGTCCCCGTGCAGCTGATCGCCGAGACCGGCACCGCGAAGGTCGTCCCCACGCCGATCGAGATCCACATGGAGGCGTTCGCCCGCAACGCCACCAACGGCGCCAACCTCAACAACGTGCTGGTCTCGTTCCGCACCACCACTGGCAACGTGCTGTGCACCGACCACACCGACACCGGCGGCAAGGCCTCCTGCGACGCCGAGGTCGACCAGACGCAGCTCGCGCTCGTGCTGCTGCTCGGATTCGACGCCGTGGTGACCGGTACCGCGGACTACGGCCCGGCCACTGCCCACAATTCCGTGCGCATTGTTTAGCGCTGAATCGACTTGATCTCGCAGAACTCGTCCAGGCCGAACTTGCCGAACTCACGGCCGTTGCCCGACTGGCGATAACCACCGAACGGCGCGCTCGTGTTGAACGCGGCGGCGTTGATGTCGACCTGGCCGGTGCGCAGGCGCTTGGCCACCCGCATCGCCCGGTCGGCATCAGCCGAGAACACGCCGCCCGCCAGGCCGTAGATCGTGGAGTTGGCGATGCGCACCGCGTCGTCCTCGTCCGCGTACGGCATGACCGCGAGCACCGGTCCGAAGATCTCCTCCTGGGCGATCGTCATCTCCGGCGTGACGCCACCGAACACCGTCGGCGCCACGTAGAAGCCCTGGGGCAGCGGCGCTTCCGGCCCGCCGGCGGCGAGCCGCGCGCCTTCCTCGACACCCTTGCGGATGTAGCCGACCACGCGGTCGCGCTGCGCCTTCGACACCGCCGGGCCGATCCGCGCAGACGGGTCGCTCGGGTCCGCCGAGACGTATTTCGAAGCCGCCGCGGCCGCCAGTTCCACCGCCTCGTCGTGACGATCAGCGGGCACCAGCAACCGCGTCCACGCGCTGCACGCCTGGCCGTTGTTCATGAACGAGTTCGCGACCGCGATCTTCACCGCACGCCCGAGGTCGGCGTCGTCGAGCACGATGCACGCCGACTTCCCGCCCAGCTCCAGCGCAACCCGCTTCACGGTCTCGGACGCCACCGCGGACACCCGCCGACCAGCACGAGTGGACCCGGTGAACGACACCATGTCCACGTCCGGGTGCGCGGCCAGCGCCTCGCCGACGACCGGCCCGGTGCCGTGCACCAGCCCGAACACGCCCTCCGGCACCACGGCCGTGATCACCGACGCGAGCAGGTCCGCGGTCCGCGGCGCGAGTTCGCTCGGCTTGAGCACGACCGTGTTGCCCGCGGCGAGCGCCGGCACGACCTTCGCGACCATCTGCTGCAGCGGGAAGTTCCACGGCGTGATGGCGGCGACGACCCCGATCGGCTCGCGCAGGACCAGCGAGTTGCCGATCTCCTCCGGCTCGAAGTAGCCGCGCTCCAGCACGTCCGCGACTCCCTCCGCGATGGAGATCGGGTTCGCGACCTGCACCTTCCGGCTGAACGTGATGGGGGTGCCCATCTCGGCCGTCATGGCGGCCGCGAGCTCGTCGGCACGCGCGCGAAGGCCGTCGATGATCGCCCGCACGACCTTCGCCCGTTCCTCCACCGAGGTCTGCGACCACGCCGGGAAGGCGTCGACCGCGGCGGCCACGGCCGTGTCGACGTCGGCCGGCGTGCCTTCGGCGAGCGTGCCGATGACTTCCTCGGTGGCGGGGTTGACGACCTCGATCACGAGAGCCCTCCAGGCGGATGTGACACCAAACAGCTGACAGGGGTCCAGACTGTCACATCACCTGGCAACGGTCACGCCTGGGCAGAGGCCATCAGCCCTCCGATCCGCCGCTCACGCAGCACTCGAAGGTGAACCGCCGCCCACGTCCGATAAGGCCGCCACGCCTCGGACACCTCCGGCAACGGCCGCCCGTACCGTTCGCGGACCTCGTCGGTGAGCCGGGACTCGTTGTGCGGCACGGCATCCGGCGCGTTCGCCCCGCGCAGCACGACCAGCTCGGCCGCGAACGGACCCAGCCCCTTCACCTGCTGCACCGCCAGCACGGCAGCGGCGGGTTTCATCGAGCGCAACGTCACGCCGTCCAGCAGCCCGTCCAAAGCCGCCTCCGCCACCGCGCGCAGGTACTCGGGCTTGCGACCGGGTAGGTCGAGATCGAGAGACAGCAACGAGGCAGGCGAGGGAAACACCCCGTCCTGCAACAACGACGCCTTCAGCACCGCCGCCTGCGTCATCCGGACCCGCTGCGACAGCACCGACCACGCCGCCGCCTCGTACGGCGAGTAGAAGCCGCACGGACGTAAGCCGGGCAGTTCCGCCTGCGCAGCGGCGATCACCGGATCTCGCGCGCCGACATCGGGCCAGCCCCGCCCGTCGACGTCCAGCGCCAGGAAGCGGCACACCTGCGCCGCCGCCAGATCGAGATCGCCAGGACCCGACAGCTCCAGAACGGCAGTGGCGCCGCGCTGGGTCACGGAGACCTCAGCACGGCGCCACTCACCCTCGGTCAGGAACTCCGCCCGCAACGCCTCGCCCTCGACAGCGGCCAGGCGGGACGGCGTGAAGCCCTCCCAGAAGCGGCGGGACGTGACCAGCGACCAAGGGCCCTGAACTGCGACTTCAACGCGGTGGTGGCTCATGTCACATGACGTTAGCGAGCACCACCGACAAAAACTCAGCTGAAGTCGAGGTCGCCCGAGCGGGTCCGCTTCAGCTCGAAGAAGTACGGGTAGCCGGCCAGCAACCGGGCACCGTCGAAGATCGTGCCCGCCTCCTCGCCCCGCGGGATCTTCGTCAGCACCGGGCCGAAGAACGCGACACCGTCGATGTGGATCGTGGGCGTGCCGACGTCCATGCCGACCGGGTCCATACCGCGGTGGTGCGAGGCCCGCAGCTCCTCGTCGAACTCGGTCGACGTCGCGGCGTCCGCCAGCTCGGCGGGCAGCTCGGCGTCGGCCAGAGCGAGCTTGATGATCTCGTCGAAGTCCTTGTTGCCCTCGTTGTGGATGCGCGTGCCCATTGCCGTGTACAGGCGCGGCAGCACCTCGTTGCCGAACTTCTGCTCGGCGGCGATGGCGACCCGGACCGGGCCCCAGCCCTTGGTCATGAGCTCCTTGTACTGCTCGGGCAGGTCACGCCCCTCGTTCAGCACGGAAAGGCTCATCACGTGGAAGCTGAGGTCGATCTCGCGGACCTTCTCCACTTCGAGGATCCAGCGGGAGGTGATCCAGGCGAACGGACAAAGAGGGTCGAAGTAGAAGTCGACCTTCGCCTTGTCGGCCATGCGTGCCCCTTCGGTCGCGTTCTGTCGCGTTGGGTGCGGTTATCGCCCCATCAGCCCAACCAGATCACCCTCTCATCTCTTCCCGTACGCCGGTTCCGTGATTGGATGCGGGAGTCATAACCATTCCCGACGACGTCAGCGCGTAACCACCCGCGCGGCAGACGAGGTGACCAGTGGCCGCGCCCAACCTCACCCGCGACCAGGCTCAGGAACGTGCTGAGCTGCTGGAAGTGGAGTCCTACCGGATCGAGCTGGACCTGACCGACGGCGGCGGAAAGCCGGGTTCGGACACGTTCCGCTCCACCACCACGGTGGTGTTCCGCAGCCGGACTCCGGGTGCTTCCTCGTGGATCGACATCGTGGCGGCGACCGTGCACCGCGCTGTGCTCAACGGCAGCGAGCTCGACGTCTCCTCCTACCGCGAGGAGGACGGCGTCAGGCTGCCGGACCTCGCGGAGACCAACGAGCTGACGATCGAGGCCGACTGCCGGTACATGAACACCGGCGAGGGCCTGCACCGGTTCGTCGACCCGGTCGACGGCGGCGTGTACCTGTACTCGCAGTTCGAGACCGCGGACGCCAAGCGCATGTTCGCGTGCTTCGACCAGCCCGACCTGAAGTCCGTCTACTCCATGAAGGTGACGGCCCCGCACGACTGGAAGGTCATCTCGAACGGCGAGATCATCGCCACCGAGGACGGCGAGGGCGGCGCGGACGTGCACACGTTCGCCACCACCAAGCCGATGTCGACCTACATCGTGGCCCTGGTGGCCGGCCCGTACGCCGAGTGGCGCGACGAGTTCGTCGAGGGTGACTTCAGGATCCCGCTCGGGATCTACTGCCGTGCCTCGCTCGCCCCGCACATGGACCACGAGCGGCTCTTCACCGAGACCAAGCAGGGTTTCGGGTTCTTCCACAAGGCGTTCGGGGTGCAGTACCCGTTCGGCAAGTACGACCAGTGCTTCGTGCCCGAGTTCAACGCGGGCGCGATGGAGAACGCGGGCTGCGTCACGTTCCTGGAGGACTACGTCTTCCGCAGCCGCGTCACCCGCTACCTCTACGAGCGCCGCGCCGAGACCGTGCTGCACGAGATGGCGCACATGTGGTTCGGCGACCTCGTGACCATGCGCTGGTGGGACGACCTGTGGCTGAACGAGTCGTTCGCCACCTGGGCGTCCGTGCTCGCGCAGGCCGAGGCCACCGAGTACCGCCAGGCCTGGACGACGTTCGCGAAGATCGAGAAGTCGTGGGCGTACCGGCAAGACCAGCTGCCCTCGACGCACCCCGTCGCCGCGGACATCTCCGACCTGCAGGCGGTCGAGGTCAACTTCGACGGCATCACCTACGCCAAGGGCGCTTCCGTGCTGAAGCAGCTCGTCGCGTACGTCGGCCTGGAGAACTTCCTGGCGGGCCTGCGGGTCTACTTCGCCAAGCACGCGTGGAGCAACGCGACGCTGGCGGACCTGCTCGGCGCGCTGGAGGAGGCGTCCGGCCGCGACCTGTCGTGGTGGAGTGCGCAGTGGCTGGAGACGACCGGCCTGAACCTGTTGCGCCCCAAGTTCACCGTTGACGCGTCCGGCAAGTTCACCGAGTTCGCCGTGCTGCAGGGCGGCGCGCGTCCGGGTGCCGGCGAACTGCGCACGCACCGCATCGCGATCGGTGTCTACGACGACGACGGCACGGGCAAGCTCGTCCGCACGCACCGCCACGAGCTCGACGTGACGGGCGACCGCACCGAGGTTCCCGAACTGGTCGGCGTGCACCGCGGCAAGATCGTGCTGGTCAACGACGACGACCTCACGTACTGCACGATGCGCCTGGACCCCGACTCGCTGGCCGGGCTGATCGACCACATCTCGGACATCGCCGAGCCGCTGCCGCGCACGCTGTGCTGGTCGGCCGCGTGGGAGATGACCCGCGAGGCCGAGCTGAAGGCGCGCGACTTCGTGAACCTGGTGCTCGGCGGGCTGCACGCCGAGTCCGAGGTCGGTGTGGTGCAACGGCTTCTGCTGCAGGCCCAGACCTCGCTGTCGTCCTACGCGGACGACTCGTGGCGCGGCGAGGGCTGGCGCCGGTTCGTCGCGACGACTCTGGAGCTGGCCCAGTCGGCCGAACCCGGCTCGGACCACCAGCTGGCGTTCGTGAACGCGCTGACGTCATCCGTGCTCGACGAGTCCACTGTGGACGTGCTGCGCGGCTGGTACGACGGAAGCGCCGTGCTCGAAGGCCTGGACGTCGACACCGACCTGCGCTGGCGCCTGCTGCAGGCGCTGGTCGCCCACGGCAAGGCGGACCTCGCGGAGATCAACGCCGAGGAGGAGCGCGACCCGACCTCCACCGGCCACCGCCGCGCGCAGTCCGCTCGCGCGCTGCGCCCGACCATCGCCGCCAAGGACGAGGCGTGGGACCGCGCGGTGAACGACGACGACCTGCCCAACGCGGTCAGCGAGGCGATCATCGCGGGCATCTCGCACCCCGGCCAGAAGGAACTGCTCGCGCCGTACGTCGAGCGCTACTTCGCCGACGTGAAGAGCGTGTGGGACCGCCGCACCTCCGAGCGCGCGCAGTCCATGGTGGTGGGCATGTTCCCGGCGTGGTCGATCAAGCGGTCCACTGTGGAGGCCGCCGACGCGTGGCTCGCCGACGAGCACCCGCCGGCGTTGCGCCGCCTGGTTTCCGAGGGGCGCGCGGGCATCGTGCGCGCGCTCGCGGCCCAGGAGTTCGACCGCTCCTGAATTCGCTTGATGGTGAGGCCCCGTGACGCTTTGATGGCGGCACGGGGTCTTCCCGTTTCCGGCGTAGCGTGGGAAGCGATGCCTGATCTCTTTCTCGGAGTGCTGAAGCACCTGCGGCGCAAGGGCGTCGAGGTGACTCTCGACCCGTCCACGCAGGAGCTCGCGGACGGGCTCGCGACCTTGATGCGCCGCTCGCTCACGGATCACCCCGCCTTCGACCTGCCCGGCGGCTACGAGGTCGAGGTGACGCGCGAGGACGTCGTGATCGAGGTCCGGGTGCTGCGGGCCGGCGCCGAGGCCGCCGGCGGGCTGATCGCGGTAGTGGGTGAAGACGCTGTGCCGCACCGCATCGCGACGACGCCCGTGCACCGGCGGCGCGGGCTCGCCAGCGTGGTGATGGGCGTGCTGGCGAGGGAAGCCGTGGCCGCCGGCGCCACGACAGGGCTGCTGTTCGCCTCGGAGGACGGCGTGCACCTGTACCGCGAGCTCGGCTGGGAAACCGTTTCGGACGTGGTGATCGCGGAGGGGAAGTCATGATCGGTGAACTGGTGGAGCGCTGGCACCGCGGCTGGATCGCGGCCGACGGGCTGACGTCCGAGTACCGCGACGGCTACCTGGTGGTCGACGTGAACCGGTCGCGCCGCAAGTACGAGTGGATCGCCACCGACGACGCGGAAACCGGTGCCATGGCTCGAATCGTGGCCGCCACGACCGAACCGAACTGGCTGAGCATCCCGACGCACTCGCCGCAGAAGGTCGTCGCGGAGATCGAGGCGGCAGGGCTCGTCGTTGCCCGGCCGGATGAGACGTTCATGCGGTGCGTGCTCGCCGATCACCCGCAGTTCGACGTGCCCGCGGGCTATGCCGTGGAGGTGCGGAGGACGCCGGTCATCGGAGTGCGGATCCTCAAGGACGGCGAGGAAGCGGCCAGCGGGTTGATGGCCGTGGTGGGTGAAGACGCTGTGGCACACCGCATCGGCACCGAGGACGCCCACCGGCGACGTGGGCTGGGCAGCGTCGTGATGGGTGTGCTGGCACGCGAGGCGGTGCAGGACGGGGCGAAGACGGGGTTGCTGTTCTCGTCGACCGAAGGCGTGCACCTGTACCGCAAGCTCGGCTGGGAGAAGATCTCCGACCTCGTGGTGGCGCGCAACGACGTCACGCCAGGTTGATGCCCGTGATCGGCGTGCCCGGCGGCAGGTCCTTGACCTGCAACCAGATCTGGCCGTGGATCGACCAGTACACCTCCATGTTCACAGCCTCCAGGTTCTCCACGGAGTCCGCGCCGCCCAGGAACAACGGCGTCCGGTAGCCGACGCACTGGCCCTCGCCCAGCGACATCGGGTTGCGGGCCTGCCACTCGGCGAACAGGTCCGTGCGCAGCAGCTCGTCGGGTGCGGCGGCCAGAGCCTCTTCCAGGGTCGGGTAGTCGTAGCCGAGCGCCTCGGCCGTGCCCGGATCGAAGACCACGACCATGCCGTTGGTCTCCAGGTACTGCCGGCCCATCCAGTCCACCGCCGTGAAGGACACGTCCTCCAGGTCCGGGAACATCTCGCGGACCATCCTCAACGCGGACACCGCCGACGTGCGGTCGTGCTTGCGCAAACTCATCAAAGCCCCCAGGAAACGCGCAGGCCCCCGGCTGAGAAACCGGGGGCCTGACCAGAACAACCGAAAATCAGGAACGCGGCGCGTTGCCCGCCTGGTCGGTCAGCATGCGCAGACCCGACACCAGGCCACCCGCGAGGTCGCCCTCCTTGAAGGACGCCACCATGCTCATCACCGCGAGCTTGGCGCCGCGGTCGGGCAGACGGCGGTGCGACTCCTCGCCCGTCACGATCTCGACGACGCGCTCACCCGGCGACACGGCCAGCAGGACGTGGTGCGACGGGCGGTCGGTGGAGGCGTGCAGCTCCTCGGCGCGCTCGCGCGAGGAAGAGCCCAGCTCCCCCAGGTACACGCTGAAGTCGAGGCCCGTCGTGCGGCTGGAGAGCGTCAGCGCCTCGTCCAGCTGCGCGAGCTGGGTCGGCGTGAACGGCAGCTCAGGCGCGTGCGGCTCGTACATCTTGGCCGCGGAGACACGGCCGCTGTTCGTCACGACCGCGCCGACGGGCAGCGTCGACGGGTCGACGGCCTCGATGGCCTTACCAGCTGCCACGAGCGCCTCCCTTGGCCGTCGAGCCCGAGACAGCGGGCTCGGTGGTGCTGTGGTGGCCCACGCTCAACCCGGCCGGGTTCGCGCTCCACCACACCGGGGCGTAGCCCCACTCCTGGCCGGGCCGGTACCGGGGAATCCGGGTGGCCTTTGGCCTCACCGTCAACAGCGCGATCACGCCGTACAGAGCCAGCGGGATCAGCGCGAAGACGAGGACGGTCTCCACGATGGTCACGGCGGGTACGGTAGCCGAACTCACGCGCGCGTGAGAGGCCGGGCCAGCAAGATCGCGGTCAATCCCACGATCGAGCCCGCCACGACGTAAACCGTCCCCAGCGACGTCGCCGCCGCGAGTGGTCCGGCGATGCCCGCGCCCAGTGGCGACAGGCCCCACGCCAGCACCCGATACGCGCTGGTCACGCGACCCATCATCGGGCCTGGAGCGAGGCGCTGACGGCGGGTCGCGGACAGCACGTTCCACCCTGCGGACGCGACGCCGAACAGCACGCACGCGAGCGCCGCGACCACCAGCCACGGTACGAGTCCGAACAACGCGAACGCCGCTCCCAGCAGCGCGAGGAAACCGACCATCACCCGCCCCGGACCCCACCGCGACGCGAGCCGCGGGGACGACCACGCTCCTAGCAGAGCACCGGCCGCCATGCACACGACAAGCCCGGGAACCACCGGTTCGGCGAGGCCGAGCACCTGGATGGAGTAGAGGGCCAGCATGGCGTTGACCGCGGCCGCGCAGACAGCTGTGATTGCAACGGCAACTACCAGTGACCGCAGGCCAGGGGTCCGCACGAGGAACCGCGCGCCCTCCACGAGCTGCCCGCGAAGATCGCCCCCGACGCGTTCGGGAGCCACGTCCGGCACGCGGGACACCAGCACCGCCGCGACCACGAACGACGCCGCGTCCAGCGCGAAACAGGCCGCCGGGGCCCACCAGAACAGCACCGCGGCCGCCAGTGGTCCGGCGAGGTCCATGCCGACCGTCTCGACCGTGACGAACCTGCCGTTCGCCGCCTCCAGCTCGTCCGGGCCCGCCAGCTCGACCAGCAGCACCTGCGACGCGGAGTCCGCGAATGTCTCAGCCGAGGTCAGTACAAAAGCCGTGGCGCACAAGACGACGACCGTCGCCTGTCCGGTGTGGACTGCCAGCGCGAGCAGTCCGGTCACCCCCGCGCGGAGCCAATGTGCCACCACGACAACGGTTCGCGGCCTCCAGCGGTCCACGAACGCACCGGCCGGCAGCGCGATGAGCAACCACGGCAACGTGGTGGCGACGGCCACGGCGGACACCGCGAGCGGGCTGCGGGTGCTCGCGGCCGTGAACAACGGCAACGCGACGACGCGCACGCCGTCCCCGACGAGCGACACCGCCCACGCGCCGGTGAGGGCTCGGAAACCGCGTCCGCGCACGCCCGCTGGGGTATGACGCACGTCACGTTCCATCAGATTGAACGCTACAGAGCGTGTCCATACCGGCCAGTAAGGGCAATGAGTGCTCTCGTGCGGCGCAGCGGTTACACCCGGTCAGGCCTCACCCGGTCGGCGGCGAACGGGTGCCGGTTTGGGGTCTTGTTCCCGGAACACCCACCTCTTAGCTTTTCACCTATACGGCTCTTGCGCAGCCGTACCGAGCGTCCTGGAGGACACAAAATGTTGAACACGACCCGCCCCCAGGCCCTGTCCATCACTCTTCCGAGCTACAAGGACGATTCAGTGCGTATTACGGCAAGTGACTCCGTTCGCATCACGGCGCGTGACTCCGTTCGGATCACTGCGGCCGATTCGGTGCGCATCACTGCCGCAGACTCGGTGCGCATCACGATGGCAGACTCGGTCCGCATCACCGCGAGCGATTCGGTCAGGATCACCATGTCCGATTCGGTGCGCATCACTGCCCGTGAGGACTCCGTTCGCATCACCGCTCAGCAGGATTCCGTCAGGATCACGGCGCGTGAGGACTCCGTCCGGATCACGATGGACGACTCGGTCCGCATCACCGCGCACGACGACTCCGTGCGCATCACCGCACACGACGACAGCGTCCGCATCACGGCCCACGACGACAGCGTCCGCATCACCATGGACGACTCCGTGCGCATCACGGCCCACGACGACTCGGTCCGCATCACGGCCCACGACGACTCGGTCCGCATCACGGCCCACGACGACAGCGTCCGCATCACCGCGCACGACGACTCGGTCCGGATCACCATGGACGACTCGGTGCGCATCACGGCGCTCGACGACAGCGTCCGCATCACGGCCCGCCAGGACGACTTCTCCCTCGCGGCCTGACCTCACCCGAAGGCAGGACTCAGGCCGCGGGCTCACCCAGGTACGGCAACCACTGCGGATCGGCCTCGGTCACGCCGGCGAGCAGTCGCCAGTGCTGACCACGTGGCGCCGCGGGCACGACGCGCAGCCGCCAGCCCAGTTCGGACAACATCTTGTCCGCCTTGCGGTGGTTGCACTTCGCACAGCAGGCGACGCAGTTGGTCCAGGTGTGAGGTCCGCCACGCGAGCGCGGCACGACGTGGTCGATCGTCTCGGCCCGCCCGCCGCAGTAGGCGCAGCGAAAACGGTCGCGCTGCATGAGCCCGGCGCGGGTCATCGGCACGCGACCGCGATAAGGAACGCGCACGTAGGTGCTCAGCCGGATCACGGACGGCACGAGCACCTCGGACTTCGACGAGTGCAGCACCAGCCCGGAGGCATCTCCGTGCACGACTTCGGCCTTGCCGCACACCACCAGCACGACCGCCCGGCGCAGTGACAACGCCGTGAGCGGCTCGAACGTGGCGTTCAGCAGCAGAACTTTGCGTCTTCCCCAGGGGAAAACCGCCGGCGTCGGACCGGAACCTCCCCCATCTCGATCCCCATCCGGTACCGCCCTCAGCTCGGGCTGATTTCGGCATGGGGGGACCGTCGGCGCCGTCTCGCCTGGTAGCGAGGCGCCGATAGGGGTCGGTTGTCGGTCTGGCACGCGACCACCTCCACCGGTTCAGCCATAGGAGACCACACTTACCAGGAAAAAATCACGTGTGATAAGTGACGCGTCATGGATGTGTGATCAAACCTGGGGTTAACCGGCTCCCTATCGGGGATGGTTTTCATCGCCCGCTACCCTTGACAAGGTGACAGAGGCTCCTTCCACTCCGCTGCCTGCGACGATCACCTACCCGGTCGCCGAGCGGCTAAACCTCGTCGAGCAGATTCACGGTCGTGACGTCGCCGATCCGTACCGCTGGCTCGAGGACACGGCAGACCCCCGCACCGCGGAGTGGTCGCGGTCGCAGGACGTGCTCGCACGGTCCTGGCTGGACGCGATGCCCGGCCGCGCCCGCCTGGGCGATCGGCTGAAGGAGCTGATGCGCACCGGGTCGGTGTCCACGCCGGCCTGGCGCGCGGGCAGGGCGTTCTTCACCCGCCGCGGTCCCGAGCAGGACCACCCCGTCGTCGTGGTGCGTGAGGCCGACGGCACCGAACGCGTGCTGCTCGACGTGAGCGTGCTCGACCCGTCCGGCAGGACCACTCTGGACAGCTGGTCCCCGAGTCTCGAGGGCACGCGCCTGGCGTACCAGGTGTCCGTGGGCGGCAACGAGCACTCGCTGCTGCACGTCGTCGACGTCGACTCCGGCGAGCTCATCGAGGGCCCGATCGACCGGTGCCGGTACTCCTCGATCGGCTGGCTGCCGGGTGGCGAGGAGTTCTTCTACGTGCGCCAGCTCGACCCGGCGCTGCTGCCCGAGGACGAGAAGCTGTTCCACCGCCGCGTGTGGCGTCATCGCGTCGGCGCGGACCCGGCGACGGACCTCAACGTGCACGGCGACGGCCAGGCGCACACCTTCTACTACTCGCTGAACGTCTCGCACGACGGCCGTTGGCTGGTCGTGAGCGGTGCGCCCAGCACGCTGAAGCACGACTCGGTGTGGATCGCCGACCTGCACGGTGACGCCGCGTTGAAGCCGGTGATCCTGACCGAGGCCGGCGTGCAGTGTTCCGCGTCCGTCGCCGGGGACGGCCGGCTCTACCTGCACACCAACCACAACGCGCCCCGGCAGCGCCTCTGCGTCGCCGACCCGGAGCACCCCACCGAGTGGACCGAGCTGATCGGCGAGGAGCCGGACTCGGTGCTCGACGGCGTGCGCTGGCTGAACGGCGACCTGGTGGTGCTCAGGACCAGGCACGCGGTGTCCGAACTGCACCTGCACGACGCCACGACCGGCGCGCACAAGCAGGAGATCCCGCTGCCCGGCCCCGGTTCGCTGCACGGCATGTCCGTTGTGGACGCTCTGACGGACCACGACCGCGACACGGTGTGGTTCGGGTGGACGGACTTCGTGACGCCGCAGTCGGTGTTCCGCTTTTCCGCCTCCACCGGCGAAACCGTGCTGCACGAAGCGGCTCCTGGCCGGGTCGAGCTGCCCGCGGTCACCACGCAGCAGATCGCGTACACGTCCAAGGACGGCACGACGGTCCGCATGTTCGTCGTGAGCGGCGAGCAGAAGCCCGACCTGCCCCGTCCCGCGCTGCTCACCGGCTACGGCGGCTTCGCGATCGGCCGCGGCCCCGGCTACAGCGCGACCACCCTGGCATGGGTCGAAGCGGGTGGCGTGTGGGTGCACGTGTCGTTGCGCGGCGGCGACGAGGAAGGCGAGGAGTGGCACGTCGCGGGCATGCGCGCCAACAAGCAGAACGTGTTCGACGACTTCCACTCCGCCGCGGAACGTCTGGTGCGCGACGGCTGGACCACGCCGCAGCAGCTGGCGATCATGGGCGGCTCGAACGGCGGGCTGCTCGTCGGTGCCGCGCTGACGCAACGCCCCGAGCTCTACGCGGCCGTGGTGTGCTCAGCGCCACTGCTCGACATGGTGCGTTACGAGAACTTCCTGCTCGGACGCCTGTGGGCCGATGAGTACGGCAGCGCAAGCGTTTCCGAGGAGCTCGGCTGGCTGCTCTCCTACTCTCCGTATCACCGAGTGGTAACGGATGTTGAGTACCCTTCCGTGTTGTTCACGGTGTTCGAGTCGGATTCTCGGGTGGACCCCAACCACGCCAGGAAGATGTGCGCGGCGCTGCAGCACGCATCGTCGAGTGATCCGACCAAGCACCCGGTGCTGATCCGCCGCGAGACCGAGGTCGGTCACGCCGGCAGGTCGGTCAGCCGGACGGTCGCTCTCGCCGTGGACCAGCTGACTTTTCTCGCGAATGCCACTGGCATGGAGTTGTAGGAGGACACGACCACGTGTTGGCGCAGAGCCCTGTGGATGACGCAGCGAACAAGACCGCGCAGGCGATCGAGTTCTTCGAGAAGTACGGGCCGGACATCATCGCGGGCGCGATCAAGATCGTGGTGATCCTGATCGCCGCCTTCGTGATCAGGGCCCTGCTGCGCAAGGTCATCGACCGGATCACCTCACCCGGCAAGGACGGCAAGAAGCCGGGCCTGCTCAAGCCTCTGCGTGAACGTGCTCCGCAGGCGCTCGGCAACCTGATCTCCGAGCGCCGGGAGCAGCGGGCGAAGACGATCGGCTCGGTGCTGAAGTCGATCGTCACGATCCTGATCTTCGGAATCGCGTTCCTCGAGATCATGCTCGTGCTCGGGATGGACATCACGCCGGTGCTGACCTCGGCGGGCATCCTCGGCGTCGCCATCGGCTTCGGCGCGCAGAACCTGGTGAAGGACTTCCTGTCCGGCATGTTCATGCTGATGGAGGACCAGTACGGCGTCGGTGACGTCGTCGACCTCGGCCCGTCGATCACCGGCACCGTCGAGGCGGTCGCGCTGCGCACCACGACGATCCGCGACACCGGCGGCACCGTCTGGTACGTCCGCAACGGCGAGATCCTGCGCGTCGGCAACTCGTCGCAGGGCTTCGCGGTCGCCGTCGTCGACCTGCCGCTGAGCTACGGCGCGAACCTCGCCGAGGCCACCAAGGTGCTGGAGCACCGGGTCACCGAGGTGGCCGAGACCGAGCCGTTGAAGAAGGACATCACGGCCAAGCCCGAGGTGCTCGGTGTGGAGAAGTTCACACCGGAGAACATCACGCTGCGGGTGACCGTGAAAACGCGGCCCGGCCGCCAGTGGGCGGTCCAGCGAAACCTCCGTGCGCAGCTCGTGGCGGCTCTGGAAGGCGCGGGCTTCTCGGCCAAGTGACGTCGAACACCCATTCGAGACGCTCAATCAGCGGGGCGGCCTGCACGCGGTGGCTCGCGTGAGTCAGGATGGACGTGTGGGCAACCCCGTGAGCTTCTTCGAACAGGTCGGTGGCGAGGAGACGTTCCACCGCATCGTCGCGCGCTTCTACAAAGAGGTGAAGGCCGACGAGATCCTCCTGCCCCTGTACCCGGAAGAGGACCTCGGACCTGCGGAGGAGCGGCTGCGGCTGTTCCTCATGCAGTACTGGGGCGGCCCCCACACCTACTCGGAGAACCGGGGCCACCCGCGGCTGCGGATGCGGCACGTGCCGTTCAAGATCGGACCGGTCGAACGCGACGCGTGGCTGCGCTGCATGCGGATCGCCGTCGACGAGGCAGGCCTCGACGAGGCCCACCGCAAGCAGCTCTGGGAGTACCTGGAGATGGCCGCGAACAGCCTGATGAACGCCTGGTCTTGATCGCCCATCACCCGATCGGGCCCAATCGCCGCGAGACGTAAGGCAGGATGACCCCCCGTGCGACGATCCTCCGACCTCACCCCCGAGATCGCCGAAGAGTCCACCTGGTGGCGTGACGCCGTCTTCTACCAGGTGTACGTGCGCTCCTTCGCCGACTCCAACGGCGACGGCGTCGGCGACCTGGAGGGCATCCGGTCCCGTCTCGGCTACCTGGAGCTGCTCGGGGTCGACGCCCTGTGGCTGACCCCGTTCTACCGCTCACCGATGGCCGACCACGGCTACGACGTCGCCGACCCGCGTGACGTCGACCCGCTGTTCGGCGACCTGGCCGCGTTCGACCGGCTGGTGGCGGACGCGCACGAGCACAACATCCGGGTGACCGTCGACCTGGTCCCGAACCACACGAGCGACCTGCACGAGTGGTTCCAGGAGGCCCTGCACGCCGGTCCGGGCAGCATGGAACGCGCCCGCTACATCTTCCGCGAGGGCCGCGGCTTCGACGGCTCACAGCCGCCGAACAACTGGGTGTCCGTCTTCGGCGGGCCCGCCTGGACCCGCGTGCCCGACGGCCAGTGGTACCTGCACCTGTTCGCGCCCGAGCAGCCGGACCTCAACTGGGACCACCCGGAGGTCCGCGCCGACCTGGAGCACACGCTGCGCTTCTGGCTGGACCGCGGCGTCGACGGCTTCCGCATCGACGTGGCGCACGGCATGGCCAAGCCAGAAGGCCTGCCGGACATGGAGATCAAGGTGCAGGCGCCGGGTGTGCTGTCCGACGACGCGCACGACCCGCGGTTCGACAACGACGGCGTGCACGAGATCCACCGCATGATCCGCAAGGTCCTGGACGGCTACCCCGGCACGATGGCCGTCGGCGAGATCTGGGTGAAGGACGACGAGCGGTTCGCCGCCTACGTCCGCCCCGACGAGCTGCACCTGGGCTTCAACTTCCGGCTGGTCGAGGCCGGTTTCGACGCCGACGCGGTCCGTTCGGCGATCGAGCACTCGCTGGGCGCTGTTGCTCTGACCGGCACGCCTGCGGCTTGGACGCTGTCCAACCACGACGTCGTGCGGCACGTGACCCGCTACGGCGGCGGTGCGCTGGGCGAGCAGCGGGCCCGCGCGATGACGCTGGTCGAGCTGGCGCTGCCGGGCGTGATCTACCTCTACAACGGCGAAGAGCTCGGCCTGCCGAACGTGGAGCTGCCGGACTGGGCCCTGCAGGACCCGACCTGGGAGCGTTCCGGCCACACCGAGCGCGGCCGGGACGGCTGCCGCGTGCCGATCCCGTGGGAGGGCACGACGCCGCCGTTCGGGTTCTCGACGGCCGTGAACACGTGGCTGCCGCAGCCGAACGAGTGGGACCACCTCACGGCGGAAGCACAGCTGGAGGACCCCGGTTCGATGCTGTCGCTGTACCGGGAGGCTTTGGAGCACCGGAAGTCGAACGCCGGGTTCGCCGGCGACGAGCTGGAGTGGTACGGCGCCCCGGCCGGCTGCTTCGCGTTCCGGCGCAAGGGTGGCGGGCTGATCTGCGCGCTGAACACGTCCGGGGCCTCCGTGCCGCTGCCGCCCGGTCAGGTGCTGCTGTCGTCCGGTCCGATGGACGGCGACCAGCTGCCGCCCGACACGGCTGTCTGGCTGGTCTGATCGTTTGGTGCTGCGGGCGTTTCGCTACGCCCGCAGCTTGTCGTCCGCTGCCAGCAGCACGCCGAACACGAGCACGAGCGCGGCGACCTGGGCGATGGCCAGCCACAGCCCGATGGGCACCGTCGCCAGAGCTGCTGCCGCCGCGATGATCCGCCACTTGTTGCTGCCGATCCTCAGCCGGTAGCGGAAGTAGATCTGGCCGATCAGGAAGATCGCCGCGCCGCCGCCCAGCGCCAGCGCACCGCTGAGGTGGAGGTGCTCGGTGGCGTGCCCGATCGTCTTCTTCACGCCGACCGCCACCACCACGATGCCCAGCAGGATCGGTGCGTGCGCCCAGCCGAACGCACTCAGCGCCGCGCTGGCCCGGTCGGACGGCGTCATGGCCGCCATGCTGTGCTCGGCGCGCAGGTCCTGCTCACGGCCGAAGTAGCACCACCAGAGCTGGTAGACGAGCGCGAGGCCGAGGAGTGCGGCCACGACCAGCTGCAGGTTGAGCGGCAGCCCGGCCGCGCCGATGCCGATCGCGATGACCGACTCGCCGAGCGCCACGATGACCACCAGGCCGTGCCGCTCCACGAAGTGCGCCGACCGGATGCGGAACTCGCCGTGCCGCCGGTTCACGTACGGCGACACGATCATGACCACCACGGCCGCCGTCCACGCCGCCGCGCGCCACGTGCTCGGCAGGAACCCGCCGACGAACACGAGGCCGGCACTTCCGAGGTTGAAGGGCGCCAGCCGCGCCATCGCCGCCGCTGACCCAGGCCCGCCCGACGCGATGAACAGGCCGGAGTGGACCAGGTTCACGATCAGGTAGCCGATGCCGAACGCGACCCCGGCGGCGCCGAACGCGTTGGGAATCGCCAGCGCGATGACCAGGAACCCGCCCATGCCGGCCATCAGCAGCACCCGCCGCACCGTGGTGGTCGGCGGGACGGAGTTCGTGAGCCAGACGTACCCGAAGTACATCCACAGGATCACGAACAGCATGATCACGACCTGCGCGAAGCCGAGCGCGGACGTGTCGTCGGCCAGCTTGCTGGTCAGCTGCGTGATGGTGAAGACGAAGACCAGGTCGAAGAACAGCTCCAGCGTCGAGACCCGGTACTCGGTCTCCTCGGGCGCTTGCGGCGCCTCGTGCGTTTCGGCGGACACGCGCGACATCGTGCCACGCGCATCCGCTTGCGGCGCACCGAATTCTCCAACCGCGAACCTGGACTTAACTCCAGGTCAGCCCGGTTCAGACGAGAAGCGGCAGCATCGAGTGCCGGCGCCGGACCACCGCGCCGTACTTGGCGTCGATCCGCAGCCACGAGTCGGTCGCGGTCACCCGCACCTCGCCGTCCTCGCCGAGGAAACCCATGCCGGACAACGCGAACAGGCACCGCAGCGGGATCTTCACGTCCAACCCGGACCCGCTGACCGTGAGCACCGTCTGGTCGAGCAGCGAGGCGGGTGGCGTGCCCTGCGGGCCGGTGTTCTCCCGCGCCACCGCGACACCTTCGTCGGCGAGCTTCGCGACGACCTCGACGGGCAGCCGGTCGACCATCAGCCAGCCTTCGAACGGCGGCAGGGCCGAGCGCCACATCAGGTCCTTGGCCGGGCCGGGGTCGATGCGTTCGTCGCGCATGACCGCGAGACCCGTCAGCAGCTCCGAGCCCGACACCGTGACGTCGGCCGGATTCGCCTGCCCCGCAACGGTTCGGGTCGCGAGCGTGTCGAACGGCGTGGCCACCCACGCGTCCAGCAGCTCGGAGTTGCGGTTGCGCAGCCGCACCACGGACTGCGCTTCCAGCCGCACCGCGCGCGCGGCGAAAGCGCCGAGGTCGTCTCTCTCGGCCGCGTCGGCCAGCACCAGCTCAGGCACCATTACCCCCTGCTCGCCATCCGGCGAGGAAATCGCGCTCGGCGTCGGTGAGCCGACGTGGCCGCGCGGTCGTCACGTTGTAGGGCACCATCAGCGTCTCCGCCTTGGTGACCACGGGGCTGTCCGCCTCCCGGCTGCCGCGCACCACGTAGTCGAGCGTGAACGACGCGGACTTGAGCTCCCGCACCGACATCTCGACCACGATGTCCTCACCGGTGAACACGATCGGCGCGAGGTAGTCGACGAAGAGCTTCGCCACGACCATCCCCTCGGCCATCTCCTTCACCCCGTGGCGGGCGGCCTCGGTGAACAGCAGCTCGATCCGGGCCTCTTCCAGCAACGTCACCGTGTTCGCGTGGTTGACGTGACCGAACGCATCCATGTCCGACCATCGCGGCCGCACACCAGTGACGAAGACACCCATGCAGGGACCCTACCCAGCGCCACGCCCCCGTTACGAGCGAGTCCCACTCGGATTGCTCGCACCCAGCTCCGGTACAGGCGCCGCACCTGGTGGAGACGGTTCCCCGTGGAGACCGAAGCCGAGCTGGAGCAGGTGGTCTGACCTGCTCCAGCTCGGGCAGCACTGCTACCTGACCATGCTCCGCACCTGGCGGGCGGCGACGGACAGGGTGGCGAGGTCCAGCTGGTGGACCCGGTTGATCTCCTCCAGCGCACCGCGCGAGCGAGCCAGGCGGGAGGCGTTGGCCTGCTCCCACTTGGTGATCTTCTCGCTCGCCGTGTCACCCTCGTCGCTCGCCCTCATCACGTCGATCGTGATGGCCCGCAGCGACGAGTAGAAGTCGTCGCGCAGAGCCAGGCGGGCCAGGGCGTGCCAGCGGTTGCCGCGCTCCAGGCTCGTCACCGAGTCCAGCATGTGGTCGATGTCGAGGTGGTCGGACAGCGCGAAGTACAGCTCGGCGGTCTCCCGGTGCGTGCGCTCCGCACCGGCCCCGCCGGCCGGGCCGATCTCACGTTCGGCCAGCTCGGCGATCTCGGTGACGTCGAGCAGCCCGTACATGTAGAGCAGCGCGGAGACCTTGCGGGCGAGCTCGGCGGGGACGCCCTGCTCGACGAACCTGTCCGCCTTGCCGGCGACCACGTCGAGCTCCTTGCCCTGCAGCAGTTCGAAGGCGAAGGGGCTGAGCTCCTCGACCACGCCGCGGAAGCGGTTGATCGTCGAGCCCACCGCCAGCGGCTGCGGGCGGTTCGACAACAGCCAGCGGGACGCGCGGTCCAGCAGGCGACGGGTCTCCAGCACCAGGTTGTCCTGGACCGCCGTCGACACCACGTTGTCCAGCGCCTCGATCTCCCGCCAGATCGCCGGCAGGTCGAACACCTGGGTCACCACGGCGTAGGCGCGGACCGCGTCGGTGGCCGACGCGCTCATCTCCTCGGCCAGGCGGAAGGCGTAGGACACGCCACCACCGTCGACGACCTCGTTCACCACGACGGTCGTGATGATCTGCTTCGCCAGCGGGTGGTTCGGGATCGCGGCGCCGAAGCGTTCGCGCAGCAGGCTCGGGAAGTAGTCCGGGAGCTTGCGGGTGAACGTGTCGATCGTCGGAATGTCGCTCTGGAGCAGCTCTTCCTTCAACGTGAGCTTGGTGAAGGCGAGCAACGTGGCGAGCTCAGGAGAGGTGAGGCCCTCGCCGTTCTTCTCCAGCGTCTTGAACTCCATCGGGCTCGGCAGCGCCTCCAGCTTGCGGTTGAGCGCACCGCGCTGCTCGAGGTCCGCGACCAGACGCGCGTGCACCGACAGCATCGGCGCCGCGTGCGCCCGGCTGACGCCGAGGACGTTGTTCTGCGAGTAGTTGTCGGCCAGCACGAGCTCGCCGACCTCGTCGGTCATCTCGGCGAGGACCTCGTTGCGCTGCTGCTGCTCCACCGAGCCCTCCCGGACCAGGTGGTCCAGCAGGATCTTGATGTTGACCTCGTGGTCGGAGCAGTCGACACCGGCGGAGTTGTCGAGCGCGTCGGTGTTGACCTTGCCGCCCTTGCGCGCGAACTCGATGCGGCCGCGCTGGGTCAGACCCAGGTTGCCGCCCTCGCCGACGACCTTGACGCGCAGCTCGTTGCCGTCGACGCGGATCGAGTCGTTGGCCTTGTCGCCGACGTCGGCGTGCGACTCGGTCGACGCCTTGACGTAGGTGCCGATGCCGCCGTTCCAGAGCAGGTCGACCGGCGCGAGCAGGATCGCCTTCTTCAGCTCCGGCGGGGACAGCTTCTGCACACCCTCCGGCAGCCCCAGCGCGACGCGAGCCTGCTCGGAGATCGGGATCGACTTGGCGGACAACGGGAAGATGCCGCCGCCCTCGCTGATCAGCGAGCGGTCGTAGTCGTCCCACGACGAGCGCGGCACGTTGAACAGCCGCACCCGCTCGGCGAACGAGGTGTCCGCGACCGGGTTCGGGTCGATGAAGATGTGCCGGTGGTCGAACGCGGCCACGAGCCGGATGTGCTCGGACAGCATCATGCCGTTGCCGAACACGTCACCGGACATGTCGCCGATGCCGACGACCGTGAACTCCTCGGTCTGCGTGTCCAGGCCGAGCTCGCGGAACGAGCGCTTCACGCTCTCCCACGCGCCCTTGGCCGTGATGCCCATGGCCTTGTGGTCGTAGCCGATCGAGCCACCGGAGGCGAACGCGTCGCCCAGCCAGAAGCCGTAGCTCTGCGAAACACCGTTCGCGATGTCCGAGAACGTCGCGGTGCCCTTGTCCGCCGCCACGACCAGGTACGTGTCGTCAGCGTCGTAGCGCACGACCTGCGGCGCGGGCACGACCTCGTTGTTGATCAGGTTGTCGGTGAGGTCGAGCAGGCCCGAGATGAACATCTTGTAGCAGGCGATGCCCTCGGACATGAAGTTCTCGCGGTCGATGCCGGGGTCACCGGTCGCCGGGATCGGGCGCTTGACGACGAAGCCGCCCTTGGCGCCGACCGGCACGATCACCGCGTTCTTCACGGCCTGCGCCTTGACCAGGCCGAGGATCTCCGTGCGGAAGTCCTCGCGGCGGTCGGACCAGCGCAGACCACCGCGCGCGACGGAGCCGAAGCGCAGGTGCACGCCCTCGACCCGCGGCGAGTACACGAAGATCTCGAACTTCGGCCGCGGCGCCGGCAGGTCCGGGATGGCCTGCGGGTCGAGCTTGACCGACAGGTACGGCCGGGCGTTGCCCTCGGCGTCGCGGAAGAAGTAGTTCGTCCGCAGCGTGGCGTTGATCAGCGTGAGCAGGCTGCGCAGGATCCGGTCCGCGTCGAGGCTGGTCACGTCGTCGATCAGCTTGCCGGTCTCGGTGACCATGGTCTCGGTGCGGTCGGTGCGCGTGGCGTCGTCGAGCCGCGGGTCGAACCGGGACTCGAACAACGCCACCAGCGCGATCGCCACGCTCGTGTGGCTGAGCACCGCGTCCTCGATGTAGTCCTGCGAGTACGGCGTGCCCGCCTGCCGCAGGTACTTCGCGTACGCGCGGAGCATCGCGGCCTGCTGCCAGGTGAGCCCGGCCTGCAGCACCAGCGAGTTGAACCGGTCGACCTCGGCCTCGCCACGCCACACGGCGGCGAACGCGTCCTGGAACCGCACCCGCACGTGGTCGAGGTCGGACTCCGACAGCTGCTCGAGCGCCTTCTGGTCGATGCGCAGGCCGAAGTCGTAGATCCAGCACTGCACGCCGTCTTCGCGGGTGATCTCGTACGGCCGCTCGTCGACCACGATCACGCCCATGCGCTGCAGCATCGGCAGCACGTCGGACAGCGTGATGCCGTCACCGGTCACGAACAGCTTGAAGCGCCGCTCCCCCGGTTCGGCGTCCTCGGGCACGTAGAACACCATGTCGAGGTCGCCCTCGGCGAGCGCCTCGATCCGGCGGAAGTCGCCGAGCCCGATGCTCGCCGGGAAGTCCTCCTTGTAGGCCTCCGGGAAGACCGAGGCGAACCGCTGGCCCTGCTCGGTGGCCGACTCGGCGCCCAGGTCACCCTCGTCCGCGACGACCGCCTCGACCATCCGGTCGTCCCAGCTGCGGACGGCCTCGGCGAGCTTGGTCTGGATCGCGTTGGTGTCCGGCTCCAGGGTGCGCGCCGGGTCCGTGTGCACCATGAAGTGCACGCGGGCGAGCGCCGACTCGCCGATGCGCGCGCTGTACTCGAGGTTCAGGCCGCCGAGCTCGGCGAGCAGCACCTCCTGCATCGCGAGGCGGCTCGTCGTCGTGTAGCGGTCGCGCGGCAGGTAGACCAGGCACGAGAAGAAGCGGCCGTACGGGTCCTGCCGCAGGAACAACCGCAGCCGGCGCCGTTCCGCGAGGGCGATGACACCCGTCGTGGTCTGGTACAGCGTGTCGGCGTCGACCGAGAACAGCTCGGTGCGCGGGTAGTTCTGGATCACCTCGAGCATCCGCTGGCCCGAGTAGGACTGCAGCGGGAAGCCGGCGCGGTGGATCACGTCGCGCACGCGGCGCTCGATCACCGGGATGTCGAGCACGTCCTCGTGCAGCGCCGTGGTGCTGAAGATGCCCAGGAACCGGTGCTCGCCGGAGACGTTGCCCTCGGCGTCGAACGTCTTCACGCCCACGTAGTAGGGATAGACGCTGCGGTGCACGCTGCTCTGCGCGCTCGCCTGGGTCAGCACGAGCAGCTCGGGGCTGAGCGCCTGCGCGCCGTTGTCCGGCCCGGCGGTCAGGCTGCGCGCCGCGAGGCTGTCCTGACGCAGTACGCCGAGACCACTCGCGAGCACGGCCCGCAGCGCGGGTTCGCCGTCCTCCTGCACCAGCTCGTACTGCCGGTAGCCCATGAACGTGAAGTGCCCGTCCGCGAGCCACTTGAGGAGCTTCGCGGCGTCCGTGGTGGCCTCGGACGAGTCCTTCTCCAGCTCGTCGGCCAGCTGCGTCGCCGTGGTGACCATGCGGTCGGTGTCCTCGACGACCTCGCGGACGTCGGTCAGCACCGTCAGCAGCCGGGTCTCCAGCTCACGCGCCCGATCGGCGTCCGTGATCAGGTCGACCTCGATGTTCATCCACGACTCCGCCAGCGCGTCGCCGGGCGGGTCGGCCGGGTCGGCCGTGGGCAGCACCTCGGTGCGCTCACCCGTCACCGGGTCGCGCCGCACGACGACGATGGGGTGCACAACGCGCTGCACCTGCACGCCACCACGCGTGAGCTCGGACGCGACCGAGTCCACGAGGTACGGCATGTCGTCCGTGACGACCTGGACCACGGTGACCGGACACTGCCACCCATCAGTGGCCCGTGTCGGGTTCAGGATGCGCACCGCGGCGCGTCCGGGAACGCGGCTCTCGGCGAGCTGGTAGTTCGACCGCACCGCTCCGACCAGGTCCACCGGGTCGTCGTCGTTGACTTCCTCGGCGGGCACGTGCCGGTAGAAGAGGCGGATCAGATCAGCGAGTTCGGGGGCATTGGCGGCGGCCCGTTCGATCAGCTCGTCACGGACCTGCTCAGGACTGGCCGGTCGAGCGCCACCGTCCGCGGTCGGGGCCGCGGAGGCGTCGTCGGTACGGGTCGGGGCTCCAGTCGAGGTCATCTTCAGGCGACTCCACGCTATCCGGCACCTCTGTGTGCCGGGTCCGCCCCCACCCTAGATGGGGTGGCGGCCGTCACCGGCAACGGGAGGGGCACTGACAGACCACTGAATCGTGGGCTGAATCGAGTCACATAATCAGTGGCTCCAAGGCATTTCGCATGATGGACGCTCAAGCCCACCACCCAGTTCCGCCGCCCCACGCGAGGCGCCGACCGCTCTTGCGCAGCACACCGCCCCGCCCGCCTCACCAGCCCACGTCGGGCGTGGCGGGCGGGGCGGCGGCACGGGTGGCTTGGGCAAGGCTTGAGGTGTGGCGCTGACCACCCCGGCGCGCCGGATCGCCTGGTCCGAGCCCGGCTCACGTACCGGGCAAGGTCCAGCCAGGAGGGCCATCCGGCGAAACCGGACGGATCGGGCCGGTCGTCTCGCTGTCCGGCGCGGCGCCCACGGGGACGATCGGGCCGGTCCTCTCCTGCTCGGACTCCGCCGCCCGCCTGCCCGGTCCCGAGGCGGGGGACTGCTCACCGAAGGACTGGCTCGGGTTGAACAGGGAGTCGGCCGCGGGCTGCGATGTCTCGAACGACTGGCCCGAACCGAACGCCGGCTCCAGGCCCGACCGGCCCTCTGAGGCCGCAGGGAACTGCTGGGAACCGAACGACGACCCCGGCCGAAACAGCGAGTCCGCGCCCGGTGCGGTCGACTCGGGCGCCTGATGGGAACCGAACGACTGCCCGGGCCGAAAGGGGAAGTCACCGCCGGCCCCGGATCCCGTGGTGGATTCCGGCGCCTGGTGGGACCCGAACGACTCACCGGGACGAACCGCGAAGTCAGCGCCTGGCCCGGATCCCGTGGCGGACTCCAGCGCAGGCCGAGAACCGGACGACTCACCGGGACGAACCTGGAAGCCGGCGTCTGCTCCGGATCCCGCAGCGGGTTCCGACAAAAGCGGAGAACCGAACGCCCCACTTGGATGACCTGGGGCGTCGGCGCCTGGCCCGGATCCGGTAGCGGACTCCGACGACAGCGAGGAACCGAACGCCCCAGCGGGACGACCCGTGGAATCGGCACCTGCCTCGGATCCCGGGGCAGGTGTCTGCGAGGTACCGAACGACTCACCCGGACGAACGTGGAAGTCGGCGCCTGGGCCGGACCCCGTGGGAGCTTGCCGGGAACCGAACGACTCCCCTGGACGGACCAGGTGGTCGGCGCCTGAGCCTGCTTCGGCAGCCGGCTCCGGCTGTGGCGAACCCGCGGACTGGCCGGGGCTGAAGAGCGAATCAGTGCTGGACGGCTGCTCAGGTGCGGAGGCCGACCATTCCGGGACACCCAGGTCGGCGGCGTCCATCTGTTCCTCGTCGGAGCGGCGACCAGTCTCGTAGGCGACCAGTGCTTCCGCCAGCAGATCAGCGAGGCTCAGGTCGCTGGGCTTACGACGGCTGCTCGGGCGACCCGTACGCGCACCGGGCTCGTCCTTCGTCTCGGTGGGCTGGACGATGCCCGCGGCCTCGTAGGCGGTCGGCGCGGCAGCATCCGGCGCGACGATCTCGGCTTGCACCGGCTCGGTAGCAGGGACCTGTTCAGCCGGCGGCTCGGACTCCGTGGCGAAGAAGTCGTACTGCGGCGGCGAATCGAGCCCCGCACCGGACGCAGGGACCGCGGACGTCGCCGGGTCGAAGCCGGTGCCGGTGGCATCGGGCACGGCCGAGCCGGACGCCGGACCGGCATCTGCGGCCGGGGACGGCTCGGCGGACTCCCGGACCGACATGGTCACGATGGGGTCGACGTCGAAGTCGTCGCCGATCTCGAAGTTGGCCCAGCCGCTCGGATCCGACTGAGCCGCCTGGCTGGACGACGCCGGATCAGCCTGCGGGGACGAGTCGGGCTGGGCGCCGAACCCCGTCTGAGCGCCGAAGGTGGGCTCGGAACCGAAGTTCTGGGTGCCGAAGTTCTGGGTGCCGAAGCTGGTCTGCGTCCCGAAGCTCGGCTGGCCACCGAACCCGGACTGAGTGCCGAACGTCGGCTGTCCGCCGGCGTTGGGCTGACCGCCGAACCCCGACTCAGTGCCCGCGTCTGCCGGATTGCCCGAGCTGGACTCAGCACCAAATCCGGGCTGGCCACCGAACCCACGCGCGCTCTCAGAACCAGGCTCACCACCGAACCCTCGCTCGCCGTCAGAACCAGGCTCCGCACCGAACCCGCGCTCGCCGTCAGAACCAGGCTCCGCACCGAACCCGCGCTCGCCACCGAAGCCAGGCCCAGCAGCACCAAACCCTTGCTCGCTCGCCGATCCAGGCTCGCTACGAGAGCCGGACTCACCGCCGAACCGACGCTCATCGCCAGAACCGGGACCGAACCCGCGCTCGCTCGCCGAGCCGGGCTCACCGCCGAACGCACGCTCACTACGAGAGCCGCCGGACTCACTGCCGAACCTGCGCTCATCGTCGGAGCCGGACTCACCGCCAAAGCCGCGTTCATTGCCGGAGCCGGACTCACCGCCAAAGCCGCGTTCATTGCCGGAGCCGGACTCACCGCCAAAGCCGCGTTCATTGCCGGAGCCGGGCCCAGCACCGAACCCGCGCTCGCTCCCCGAGCCGGACTCACCGCCGAACGCACGCTCGCTCGCGGAGCTCTGGTCGGTGCCGAAGCTTGGCCGCGCACCGAACCCCGTGTCGGCGCCGGAACCCTGCTGGGTGCCGAAGCCTGGCTGGCCCGGTGTCGTGGACTGGCCGGGAGGTGTGGGCAGGCGGACCGGGGTGGTGGGGACGTCCGACGGGTCGTCCTCGACGTCCGCCGCGCTCAGGAACGTGTTCGAGAGCAGGTCCGGCTCCGGGGACTGCGGGATCTCGTCGGGAACCGGCACCGACGGGACCGGGTCCGGGAGCGGTGGGAGCGGCTTGTGCTCCGGGTCCGGGTCGGAGGCCGGGCGCTCGGCCGGGTCCGGGGACGGGATCGAGGACGTCGACCAGCGCTGACCGGTGAAGTCGAGGTTGGTGTAGTCGCGCTCCGGGAGGGTGCGCTCGTCGGCCGGGGTCGCGGGGAAGCCCGCGGCCGGGGTGTGCAGCGGGTAGGCCGGCGGCGGGTCGTCCAGGTGAGGGCCGAAGTCCGGGGCGGCCGGCGGGCGCGAGAACGCTGCTGCCAGGCCGGAGCGGGACGGGGGGTCCGGCGTGTTCGGGTCGGCGAAGTAGTTCGGTGCGTCCGGGTGGTCCTGGCCGCCGAAGAAGGACGGCGGTGTCGGGTCGTCCTGGCGCGGGCGGGACGGCGGTTCCACTCGCCACGACGGGGTGTCCGTGTTCGGGGGTGCCTCGGCGTCGCGGGCACGGCGGCGGCCGCCTGCTCGCAGGCCCTGGGCCTTGAGCATCTCCAGGACGCTCTCCGGCTGGGCTCTGGACGCCTCCTCGCGGGCTGCGGCTTCCCGGCGAGCCGCTTCCTCGCGGGCCGCGGCCTCGCGTTCCGCGGCTTCACGGGCGGCGGCCGCACGGGCCAGTTCCTCGCGAGCTGTGGCTTCACGGGCGGCGGCCTCGCGTTCGGCGGCTTCGCGAGCGGCTGCTTCCGCCGCTTCGCGTTCTGCCTGGGCGCGTTGCTCGGCGCGGGCCTGGCGTTCCGCCTCGATCTGGCGGCGGGCCTCGCGCTGCAGCTCCATGAGCTGTTCTTCGACCTTGCGCTTGCGTTCCTGGTCCGGGCTCAGCTGCGGGGTCGCGGGCGCTGGCGCGGGGGTCTCGGCGACGGTGGACGGCTGGTCTTCGTCGATCTCGCCCGCGGCCACTCGGGCTGCGCGGCGGCGGCCGCTCACCATGGCACCGGCGGAGGCGATCAGACCTGAGGCGGGGACTGTGCGGTCGGAAGAAGGCACGACAGGGGGTGGGGGTTCCAAGGGTTCCGGTGTCTTGTCGTCGGGTTCGCCGAACGGCTGGACCGTGCGCCACCTCTCGGCGGCGTGCTGGCGTGCCGCGGACAAACCCTCCACGGTCATGTCTTCGGCAGCTCTGCGGACGCGCTTGACCTTCAGCCCGTCGCCCTTGCGGACCTGGACCGGGCGCCACGTGCGGAGCTGTTGCTTCAAAGCGGCGGACAGGACGCCGTCGGTCACGATCTGCATGCCCTCGACCGGGCGGAGCAGGCTCGCCAGCTGCTGGTGCAGGTCCGCGGGCTGGCGGTGGACGCCCGCGAACTCGGCCGCGAGTCTGGCGCGCACCGCGTAGACGGCGCGGGCTCTGCGGCGTTCGGCGGCGTGGGCGGAGCGCAGGTTCGTCAGCGCGTCGGCCAGTTCGCCGGACACCTCGTGCACGTGGGCCAGCGCCAGCAGGCTTTCCGCCAGCAACGTGTCGAGCTGGTGGCGTTCGGCACTGGCCGCGGCCTCGCGCAGCATCTCGCGAGCGAGCGCCACGCGGCCCGCCGGGAGGTGGACGCGCGTCGCGAGAGCCAGGCGCAGCCAGCCCGTGGTGGAGGCTGACGGGGCGCGCACCGGGCGATCGAGCAGCGGCGTGCCGACCTCGCTCGCGTCGAGCAGGCGGTTCGCGTCCATCAACGCCAGCACCAGTTCCAGCGTGAGCCGGCCCATGCCCTGGCCGCTGTCCGCCGACGGGTCGGCGAACCTGCCGAGCAGGTCGAGGCCTTCGCGCGCGGCACCGATGGCGGCGGCGATGTCGCCCCACCGGCGGTGCTGGGCCGCCTGCACCGCGCGGATCAGGCCGCGCAGCAGCAGACGGGTGTCGTCGTCGAGCGTCGTGTCCGCGACGTAGAGCTGGTCCGCCTCGGCGAGCGCCCGCGTGGGCTCGTCGCCGCGGCCGACCGTGACGAGGCATTCGCTGGCCTGCACCAGAGCGGAGGCCCGCAGTTCCGCGGGCACGTCCGGCGCTTCCAGCACGGGCGTCACCGCGGCGAAGCCCGTGAGCGGTGCGCCCACGGACCGCGCGCACGCCGCGAGCTCCACCCGCAGCAGCCACGCGGTCTCGTGTTCGCCGGCGGCCTCGGCCGCCTTCAGCGCGTCGATCGCCCGGTCGGCGATGCGAACGCCGCGGCCCACGCGGTTGCCCGCGAAGACCACCAGCGACTCGGCCCGGAGCCGGTCGGCCTCGTCGCGACGGGTGGAGGCGAGCGCGACCGCCCGCTCACCGAGCACCAGAGCGAGCTCCGGTGCCCGCCAACGCAGCATCCAGGCGGGCACGACCAGCGTGCTCACCTCGACGTTCGCCTGCGTCTCGCCCCTCGCCGCCACGACGTCGCCGTTGCCCTCTCAGTCCCGTGTCAGCTTGCGGTACGTGACACGGTGCGGGCGGGCCGCGTCGGCACCCAGGCGCTCGAGCTTGTTCTTCTCGTAGCCCTCGAAGTTGCCCTCGAACCAGTACCACTTCGACGGGTCCTCGTCCGTGCCCTCCCACGCGAGGATGTGCGTGGCGACGCGGTCGAGGAACCACCGGTCGTGGGAGATCACGACGGCGCAGCCGGGGAACTGCTCGAGAGCGTTCTCCAGCGAGCCGAGGGTCTCGACGTCCAGGTCGTTGGTCGGCTCGTCCAGCAGGATCAGGTTGCCGCCGAGCTTGAGCGTGAGCGCGAGGTTCAGGCGGTTGCGCTCACCACCGGACAGCACACCAGCGGGCTTCTGCTGGTCCGGGCCCTTGAAGCCGAACGCGCTGACGTACGCGCGCGACGGCATCTCGACGTTGCCGACGTGGATGTAGTCGAGTCCGCCGGACACGACCTCCCACACGTTCTTCTTGGGGTCGATGCCACCGCGGTTCTGGTCGACGTAGGACAGCAGCACCGTCTCGCCGACCTTCACCTCGCCGGCGTCCGGCTTCTCGAGACCCACGATGGTCTTGAACAGCGTCGTCTTGCCGACACCGTTCGGGCCGATGACACCCACGATGCCGTTGCGCGGCAACGTGAACGAGAGGTTGTCGATCAGAACCCGGTCGCCGAAGCCCTTCTTCAGCTTCTCGGCCTCGACCACGACGTTGCCCAGACGCGGGCCCGGCGGGATCTGGATCTCCTCGAAGTCGAGCTTGCGGGTCTTCTCCGCCTCGGCCGCCATCTCCTCGTAGCGGTCGAGACGCGCCTTGGACTTGGCCTGGCGGGCCTTGGCGCCGGAACGCACCCAGTCCAGCTCGTCCTTGAGGCGCTTCTGCAGCTTCTGGTCCTTCTTGCCCTGGACCGCGAGACGCTCGGCCTTCTTCTCCAGGTAGGTGGAGTAGTTGCCCTCGTACGGGTGGGTCCGGCCGCGGTCGATCTCGAGGATCCACTCGGCCAGGTTGTCCAGGAAGTACCGGTCGTGGGTCACGGCGAGCACGGCGCCGCTGTACTGCGCGAGGTGCTGCTCCAGCCACAGGACGCTCTCCGCGTCCAGGTGGTTGGTGGGCTCGTCGAGCAGCAGCAGGTCGGGCTTGCTCAGCAGGAGCTTGCACAGCGCGACGCGGCGGCGCTCACCACCGGAGAGCTTGGTGACGTCGGCGTCCGGCGGCGGGCACCGCAGAGCGTCCATCGCCTGCTCCAGCTGGGAGTCGAGGTCCCACGCGTCGGCGTGGTCGAGCTCCTCCTGGAGCTTGCCCATCTCCTCCATCAGCTCGTCGGAGTAGTCGGTCGCCATCAGCTCGGCGATCTCGTTGAAGCGGTCCAGCTTCACCTTGATCTCGCCCAGGCCCTCCTGGACGTTGCCGAGGACGGTCTTCTCCTCGTTGAGCGGCGGTTCCTGCTGCAGGATCCCCACAGTGTAACCGGGAGACAGGTACGCCTCGCCGTTGTTCGGCGTGTCCAACCCCGCCATGATCTTGAGCACGCTCGACTTGCCGGCGCCGTTGGGACCGACCACACCGATCTTCGCGCCGGGGTAGAACATGATCGTGACGTCATCGAGGATGACCTTGTCACCGTGCGCCTTGCGCACCTTTTTCATGGTGTAGATGAACTCGGCCATGGCGGCGATCGTAGAGCGGTGCTCAGAGGCTCCTGACCTCGGTTGCCGACAAGCGGCCGTCCACCCCTGGATCGAGCGTCACGCGACTCGGTGACCAGCCCGTTCCGTTCGAACGTGAACGACTGTCGGCGACCGGGCCTCAGCGGCCCCGATCTACGAGCTTCCCTCCTTCGTGGATTGCGGTGGGCACATCATCTCCGGCGGCGCTGCCGGATCGGGCGGGTTCCCGAAGTCCTGTGCGCGGTTGCCCCGAAAGTCGCAAGATCAAAACGGAGCCGAGTCAGAACGGGATCGCCTCTTCGACGAGATCCTCGCCGACCCGCGGTTCAACGACGGGAGCGGACCCCAGTGACTGCACGCGACTCAAGTCCAGCCCCACGTGCAGCGCGTCGAGGAGGAGCGATGATCGTTTCACGTCGTCCTTCTCGTAGTACCGCATGCGCAGCTTGCCCTGGACGATCACGGGATCACCCTTGGACAGCGTGGTCTTGACGCTGTCGGCGAGCTTGCGCCAGCACGAGACGCCGAGGTAGACGGTCTCGCCGTCCTCCCAGTCACCCAGCGACGTGTTGTAGCGCCGCTCGGTCGACGCGACGCGGAAGAACGCGTTCGTCTTGCCGTCCTCGCCGTGCCGGTACGTGATGTCGCCGGTGACAGTGCCAACAACGGTGATCACGGTGGAATTCCAGGACATCGGGTTCGCCTCCAGGTCGCGGGTGTGCTGGTCCAGGTTGCTCCGGGAGGCGGGGCCGGAACCGGGGCGGACGGGGATCTGTGGATTACTCGCGGGTTGTGGACAGGTCGCGATCTTCGGGCACCTCGAACCGCGAAATTGTCAGACCTGTCTGCTAGAGGCGCGCTCGAGCCGAGCGAATGAGTGAGCGCCCACTCATTGACATGAGTGAGGACTCACTCATACAGTTGCGGACGTGTCAGAGGAACCACGCCGCCGCCGCGCCCCCGCGATGAGCCCGGAAGATCGCCGCGAAGCGATCGTCCAGGCCACGCTGCCGCTCGTCGTGAAGGACGGCGCGAACGTCACCACCAGCCAGATCGCCGCCGCGGCCGGCATCGCGGAAGGCACGGTGTTCCGCGTCTTCAAGGACAAGGCCGAACTGCTCACCGCGGTCATCCAGCGCGCGTTGCTCGCCGACGACGAAGTGGCCCGCATCGAAGCGGTGCCCACCGACCTGCCGATCGAGCAGCGGCTCGTGGAGGCGACCGGCACGGTGACCGGCTACCTCGACCGCATGTGGAGCGTCATGGGCGCACTGCGCGAGTCCGGTTACCAGCCGAGCCAAGAGGACCACGAGAAGCACAAGGGCCCGCCGGAAGGCATGCTGCGCGTCTCGAACGCGATCGCCGAGCTGTTCCGCGACGCGGACCTCCGCACCAGTCCCGAGCACGCCGCCCGGCTGCTGCTCGGTTTCGTCTTCACCAACCGCCTGCAGGGCAAGGGTTTCGGCGAGACGACCGTCGAGCCGGCGCAACTCGTCGAACTGTTCCTGCACGGCGCACTCAAATCAGGGGGAGCAGATGTCTGAGCTCATGATCGAAGCCACCGAGGTGAGCAAGAGATTCGGTGACGTGCACGCCCTCGACGGCGTCAGCGTCACCGCGAAGAAGGGCTCCGTGCTCGGCCTGCTGGGCCACAACGGCGCCGGCAAGACCACGCTGATCAACATCCTCACCACGATGCTCCCGCTGTCCGGCGGCAGCGCGAGCATCGCCGGCTTCGACGTCTCGAAGCAGAGCCACGAGGTGCGCCGCCGCATCGGCCTGACCGGCCAGTTCGCCGCCGTCGACGAGCAGCTCAGCGGCCACGACAACCTCGTGCTCATCGCCCGGCTGCTGGGCGCCAGCCGCAAGCAGGCCCACCAGCGCGCGGACGACCTGCTGGAACAGTTCGACCTCACCGACGCCGCCAAGCGCAACGCCAAGACCTACTCCGGCGGCATGCGGCGCCGGCTCGACCTGGCCGCGTCCCTGGTCGGCAACCCGGAGGTGCTGTTCCTGGACGAGCCGACCACCGGCCTCGACCCAGCGAGCCGCCTGGCGATGTGGGAGATCGTCGAGAAGCTCGCCGCGGACGGCACGACCGTCCTGCTCACGACGCAGTACCTGGACGAGGCCGACCGGCTCGCCGACACGATCACCGTGCTGTCCCACGGCAAGGTCGTCGCGTCCGGCACCAGCTCCGAGCTCAAGTCCCAGGTCGGCCAGCGCACCGTGACCGTCACGCTCGACACGGTGTCCGATGTGGACATCGCGCTGAAGGCGATCAACGCGGTGGGCCTCCACCCCGTCGCCGAGGGCCTCACGCTCACCACGCCCGTCAGCGCGTCACGCGACCTGGCGACGGTCGTGCGCGCGCTGGACGACAACGGCTTGGAGGCGCACGAAATCGGCCTCGCGGAGCCCACTTTGGACGACGTCTACCTCACTCTCGCCGCGAACTAGGGGGACATCATGGCGACATTGACCTGGCACGGCAGCAGCTACCCGACACAGGTGCTGGTGCTGACCGGCCGTTCACTCAGAGCCTTGCTGCGCACGCCCGCGCTCGTCTTCTTCAGCGTGCTGCAGCCGTTGATCATGCTGACGCTGTTCAGCCAGATCTTCGGCAGCATCACCGGCACCGCGAACTTCCCGCCGGGCATGAGCTACATCGACTACCTGCTGCCCGCGATCTTGGTGAACACCGCGATGCAGTCCTCTCTCGCGTCCGGCATCGGACTCGTGCAGGACATGTCGAACGGTGTGCTCGCACGGTTCCGTTCACTGCCCATCAGGCCGAGCACGGTTCTGTTGGCGCGCAACCTCTCCGACGCGGTCAGGACGGCGTTCCAGCTCGTGCTGATGATCGCGTTCGGCGTGCTGGTGTTCGGCTTCAGGCCCGACGGCGGCATGCTCGGCACCCTCGCCGCACTCGGCCTCGCGCTGGTCGTCGGCTGGGCGCTGAGCTGGGTGTTCATCGCGATCGCCGCGTGGGTGCGCAAGGCCGAACTGATGCAGACCGTCGGCTTCCTGGCGATGTTCCCGCTGATGTTCGCGTCCAGCGCGTTCGTGCCGGTGGGCGGCCTGCCCGGCTGGCTGCAGGCGGTCGCGAAGATCAACCCGCTGACCTACGCGGTCGACGCCGCCCGCAGCCTCGCCCTCGCCCACCCGGTCACCGGTGTGGCAGGCGCGCTGGTCACGAGCGGCGTGATCGCCGCTGTGGGAGCGTTCTTCGCGGTCCGCGGGTTCCGCCGGCCGCTCGCCATCTGATTTCTTGTCCTTGCTGCGCTAACTCTTTCCGGCAATCTTGCGGAGCATCGCGTTGTAGGCCTCGAGGTCGGCGTCCCCATCGGCGTCGGCCTTGCGGTCGTACCGCTTGGCGTCACGGCCGTCCTGCCGCGCCCACTGCGCGAGCAGGGCGACCATCACCACCAGCAACGGGATCTCCCCCGCCGCCCACGCGATGCCGCCGCCGAGTCGCTGGTCCTCCAGCAGGTTCTGCACCCACGGCAGCGCGAGCCCGCGGTAGAACTGCTCGCCGATGACGGTCTGCGAGCTCATCAGCACGATGCCGAAGAACGCGTGGAACGGGATCGACGCGAACAGCAAACCGAGGCGGCCGAGCGGCGGCAGCTTGTTCGGTGACGGGTCCACGCCGATCACGGGCCAGTAGAAGACGTAGCCGACGAGGATGAAGTGGGCGTTCATCGCGAGGTGCGCCCAGTGGAACGGCAGCGCGGCCTCGAACAGCCCCGAGAAGTACAGGGCGTAGAAGGAGCCGACGAACAAAGCCAGCGCCACAAAGGGGTTCGTGAGCAGCCGTGCGAGCGGTGAGTGCACAAAGGCCAACACCCACTCTCGCGGCCCCGGCACCTCTTTGCTCACAGGCAACGCGCGCAATGCCAACGTGACCGGTCCACCCAGGACGAACAGGATCGGCGTCAGCATCGAAAGCACCATGTGCGCTTCCATGTGGATGCTGAACATCGCGGGCGAGTACCGGCCCATGCCCGACGACGTGGCGAACAAGAGAGAGAAACAGCCGCACAGCCACGCGACCGTGCGTCCGACCGGCCACTTGTCGCCGCGCTTGACGAGCTTGCGCACACCCACCACGTAGAGCACGGCGAGTGCCAGTGCCGCGGTGCCGTAGATCAGGTCGAAGCGCCAGTCGAACAGGATGCGCGCCAGCGTCGGCGGCCCGTCGAGGTCGTACCCGATGGCGAGCTCCGTGCGGCTGGGCAGTTCGAAGCTGCCGCTGGGAGGAGGCGTGCGGGCCAGCGCCACCGCCAGGCCGATCGTGAACATCATCAGCAGCACTTCGAGGCCCGCGAGCTTGAGCAACGCCTGCGGCTTCCCGTCGGCCACGCCCTTCACGCCGCGCTCGCGCTGGAAGTAGCCGAACACGCCGAGCAGCAGCAGGCAGGCCACCTTGCCGAGCGTCAGCCAGCCGTAGGTCGACGTCACGAGGTCAGTCGGCGTGATGCGCACGAGCGCGTTGACCACACCCGAGACCGCCATGACGATCCAGCAGACCAGCGCCAGCTTCGAGAACCGCGCCGCGGCCAGCGGCAGGTGAGCGCCGCCACGCCTGCCGTGCGCGAGCAACGCGATGAGGCCGCCCACCCACAACACGGCGGCGATGAGGTGGAACAACAGGCTGTTCGTCGCCATGTCGTGGGAGCCGCCCGACGACGAGTGACCGGTGACCGCGACCGGCACCAACGCGAAGATGGCCAGGAACAGCAGGACCGTGGTCCATCCCCACGTCAGCACCAGACGGCAGCCCAACGCGAGCAACGCCACGATGATCGCTGTCAGCAGCCACGCCTTCGACTGCTCCACCACCATCGCCGTCGCGATCATCTGGCTGAAGCCGAACGAGCTGACCGGCCGGTCGATCGCGGCCGCTGTGGTGAACGGCACGGAGAGAAGCGTGCCCACGAGCCACACGAGTGCGAACCACCCGGCGGTGCGCATCGCGGCGTAACCGTCGGCTGCGAGAGTGCCGGACTTCTGCGGTGGCACGAGGAACGCCGCCAGCAGCAACGAGCCGATGGTCACCACTGCGCCTGTCTCGGTCAGCACACGCACGATCTGCAGCCCCACCGGAGGGTTGCGTGAGAGCGCACTGAACGCGACGGCGACAAATGCCGCCACCGCGAACCCGATGACGACAAGGGGGACCAATCCCGTTCTGGTGGAGCGTTCGATTGCCACGTCCAGGAGCCTACGACCCTCTAGTGTTGCGCCGTGTGAGACGTTCTCTCCTCCTCCTGTTCGCTCTCTTGAGCGTGTCCGGCTGCGCGTACCACGTCCAGGGCGAACCCATCGCGGCTCCGCTGCCGCCACTCGCCATCGCCACGCCGCGCAAGACCGAGGGCGTCGATCCGTGCAAGCTGGTCTCGGAGAAGGACCTCAAGCCCGTCGGGACGCTCAAGTTCCCGGCCGCGCCTCGCACCGAGATGCAGAACTCATGCCTCTACACGGTGAAAGAGAACGCATACGTGCTGGTGGCGGTCCCTTATCGGTCGTTCGACCAGTCGAAGGAGAACCAGAAGAACGGCCACGAGGTCCAGACCGGCAAGCACGCCACGTGGCTCAGTTGCGGCCAGCAGGAGAAGGACATGGTGTGCACGGCGACCATCGCCGTGACGCGCAACGAGTCGTTGTTGGTCGCGATCGGAATGAACGGCGGCACGGAGCCGAAGGCGCGTGACCTGCTGGAGCCGATCGCGCAGGAAGCGCTCAAACGGATGCCGGCTGCTTAGCTGCTTTCTTGGCGAACCACGTCGCGGGGATGATCAGTGCGGTGACGAGCGCCACGAACCCGAGGGACACCACGAGAGAGCTGACGTGCGCCAGCCCGCCCACGATCGGTGGGCCCGCGAGGAAGCCCGTGTAAGCGATCGTCGTCACCAGCCCCAGCTCACGTTCGCCGCCGCTGCCGTCCGCGCGTTTGCCGGTCTCGCTCGCCAGGTCCATGACCACGGGGAACGAGAACGCGAGCCCCAGTCCGGCCAGGCCGAACCCGAGGTAGCCGGCGGCCGGCACAGGTACCAGGACGGTCAGGGCCAGGCCCGTTGCCGCAAGACCTCCACCCGCTGCGAGCAGGCGGTGCGGGCCGAGCGTGCGTTGGATCGGTTCGCCGAACCACCGTGCGAGCGCCATCGTGACGGAGAAGCCCGCATAGGCGTATGCACCCGCCGCGTCCCCCATGCCCCGCTCACGCACCATGAACAACGCCGACCAGTCCGCCGCCGCCCCTTCCGCGATGGCACTGCACAGCGCGACGCTCGCCAACAGCCAGAGGACCGGGCTCTTGAGCACGTTGACGCGTTCGGTCTCCTCCTCCCTATGGCGCTCCCCTACTCCTCCGGGGACGGTCTTCGCGATGAGAGCGATCGTTAGCAGGCCGATCAGCGCTGCCAGGACGAAGTGCTTCATCGGTGACCAGTGGGCTTGAGCTGCGGCGGCGCTGCCCAGCGACCCGATCAGCCCACCGACACTGAAGCCCGCGTGGAACTGCGGCATCAACGGCCGTTGCAGGTCGCGGACGACAACGACCGCGGCGATGTTCATCGACACGTCCATCGCCGCGACGCTCGCGCCGAGTGCGATGAGCGTCAGTCCGAACTGCACCGGTGACTGCGAGAGCGCGAGCACGGGCAGGAGGAGCGGACTGAGGAGGCTGCTGGCTATCAGCACCATGCGCGACCCGTGAACCGCACAGATCCGTGCGGCAAGTGGTGCCGTGAACGCCAGTCCGGTGCTCGCCCCGAGCAACGCCAGGCCGAGACTGCCCGGTTCGGCGCCGATCTGCTCGGCAAGCGCCGGCACGCGGGAGGCCCAGGTGCCGAAGACGCCGCCGTTCAACAGGAAGACGATGAAGGTGGCCAGGCGTGGGGACATGCGCTCCAGCATGACTGAAGCGCTTCAGACACGCCAGTGATTCGGGTGCGATCTGTCGCATACGATGCTTTCCGTGGACTCCGACCGCCGACGCAGGCCGACGCTGGACACCGTCGCCGCCGCGGTAGGAGTTTCCCGGGCAACGGTGTCGAACGCCTACAACCGGCCGGACCAGCTGTCGTCGTCGTTGCGCGAACGCATCCTCGAGACGGCGCGCTCTCTGGGCTACGCAGGCCCCGATCCCGTTGCACGCTCTCTGGCCACACGCTCGTCGGCGGCCGTGGGTTTCATGCTGCCGCAGGGGTTGTCCGGCGCGTTCTCGGATCCGGCGCTGTCGATCGTGCTCGACGGCCTGGCGTCCACCGTCGACGGCCACGACCACGTTCTGGTGCTGCTCCCAGGCGACGCCACGGGCGGACCGCGCCCCTCGATCGTTACGCGCGCGCAGGCGGACGTGATGGTGGCCTACTCACTGCCGGACTCAGCCCCCGCGCTGGACGCCGTGGCCGCCCGCGGGCTGCCGCTCGTGGTGATCGACCAGCCAGTGCTGCCGGGCTCCGCACGCGTCGAGGTGCAGGACTTCCTGGGCGCCTCGCTCGCCGCCTCGTTCCTGCTGGACCAGGGACATTCGCGTTTCGGCATCCTGACGTTCGCACTACGCCCGGACGGCGTATCCGGCCCAGTTTCCGCTGACCGCCGTTCAGCCGTGCCGTTCCGCGTGAGCCGCGACCGCCTGGGCGGCTACCTCGACACTTTGGCAAAAGCCGGGGTGGAACCGGACAATGTTCCGGTGTGGGAGGCGCGCGGCAGTGATCGCGAACTCGGACGTCTCGGCGCGCGGTGGTTGCTCACCCGCACGCCGCGCCCGAGTGCTCTGCTGTGCGCGTCGGACCAACTCGCCTTCGGTTGCCTGCAAGCCGCCCGCGACCTGGGCCTGAGCGTGCCGTCGGACGTCTCCGTCGTCGGCTTCGACGACGTCCCCGAAGCGGCCTACAGCGACCCGCCGCTGACTACTGTGCGTCAACCCCTGGCCGAGAAGGGCCGGCGCGCGGGCGAGCTGGCACTGAAGTTACTGGCCGGGGGCAGACCGCCGCGGCCCACGAGACTCGACGTTTCGCTCGTGCAGAGAGCCTCGACCGCCCCACGGACGTGATACACCTCACGTTTAGCCCGTTTTCGTCACCCGTTCGGTCGTAGGGCGGAAACGGTCGATCGACTCCGGACGATGTGTCCGGTGGGGGCACCGGCGACCACGGTTCGTGGCCGCGCGGACTCCTCAAGCCTCCGTAGCTCAGTGGAGAGAGCGAGGGACTTCTAATCCCGAGGTCGCAGGTTCGAATCCTGCCGGGGGCGCTCGTGGCGAGGGGTGAGGTGTGTCTGTGGACAGCGCAGACCGTGCCTCGCCCCTCGATTTCTCTCTGGGGGCCGAGCCCCCAGGCCTCCGCCGGGGGGCAAGCCCCCGACCCCCAAGCATGGTGGCTGCGCCGCGAAACTGGCTCGGTTAGATCCAGGTGGCGGTTACGGCGATGAAGTGGTCGGTGATCGCTGCGAGGGAAGGGCCCTCGGCGAACTTCACGCCGTCGAGGTCCTCGTAGGCGGGGTAGCTGCTCAGCGATGGGGCCAGGACTACTCGCCAGGTGGTTGGGTCGACGGCCAGCAGTTTCTTGTCGAAGAGCTTGTGGACGTCTGCACGTAGTAGGACGCCCTCGTCCAAGAAGTGTGTCTCGTACTCGGCGAAGCTCCGCAGGTGTGCCGCTTCCAGCACTTCCGCTGGGCAACGGCCGGTGACGGCGCACACGTGGCCGTAGGTGCGGATCAACGCTTTGCGGAACTCGGGTTGTCCGATGCGGACGTTCGTGGTCCGTTCGGTGCGACCGCCCTTGGGGGTCTTCGCGTCGCCGCTCGGGCTACCAGCGGTGACGGTGCTGCGTGCCGCTTTTACCTTCACGGCGGTGCTTGCTTCCGCTTCTGGAGAGGGCAACTGCACGTCCACCCGCGCCAGCAACGCCTCCAGCTTGTCGACGTCGAGCGGCCGAATCGCGTTCTGCACCGCCCTGTCGGTGCATGCCTCTTTCAGGTCGTCGGCGGTGATCGCGCCATCGAGTGCGCGCCAAGTGGCACCGTAATAGGCGGCGAACTGCCGGACGGTCGTCAGCTTGTTCTCGGGCTCATCGAACTCGTGGTTGCACGTCTCACGGCGGCATCGATAGCGCGGCTCCTGGACTTTGCGCTGGTCGAAACGGCCGCCCTTGCACTCGGGGCACACCCTCTGCCACTTCTCGACGCCGTCCTTGTGCGCGATGCGGCTGATTCGCCCGATGCCCTGGACGTCCTCGCCGTCCCGGATGACGATCACGTGGCCTTCGCGGACCTGTTGCGAGTTGCCGACGTTGTTGTCGTAGACGTACGTGGAACCCAGCACGTCCGGATAGCCGGTGTTGCCGCCGTACTTCCTGTCCCCCTCGGCTGAGTACATCGCCCAAGCCGTGAACGACGCGTGCTCAGCTCGGATCCTCGCGGCTTGACGTTGCATGCTGGCCTCGTCGGCGAGAAACTCCCCCAGTACGACGAGGTCCTCGCTTCCACCGCGAGTTTCCTTCTTCTCGTAGTCGGGCAAAGCGGTCGCGAGGTTGTAGAGCTTGAGCTGCACGCTGTTGACCGAGCGGAAGTTGTGCCCACGTTTCTCCGGGGCGTGGAACGGCATCCGCTGCAGCAGCGCCGCGAAGTCCTTGACAGCGGGGTCGGTGGCACGCTGCGCGACGCGGTTGTTCGAGAACAGCTGCGCGCAGGCCAGGATCAGCTCCTCGCGCGACCACGTCGGCGGCCGCAGCTCCTTGACCTCGAAACCCAGCGCTTTCAACGTCTCGTTGACGAGCTCCTCGTCGGCGACGTCGTCGGGTCGCAGCGGCGACTCGCCCGGCAGGTGGCCGTGAGCCGCGGCAACGATCACTCGTGTTCCGTACCTGCTCTTGCCGATCGCGATCAGGTAGTTGCGGAGCCTGTCGAAGCCGTACCTGTCGCAGAAATCCCCCAGCCCCGCCTGGTCGTACTCTGCGATTGCCGTGCGCACCGCCTCAGCGGTGATGTCCTGGACTCCCACCTATGGAACAGTTTCAAGCACAAACGAACCAGGCATCTACCAAACGGCCTAATGGCCACGCACGAGCTGAGGTGCGCCGCTGGTTACCCTGCCGCGTGGACAAGACGCGGTTGGGCATCGGGCTGGTGGCCGGTGTGCTCGTGGTGCAGACGCTGGCGAGCTTGGTGTGGAGTGCTGACGCGACGTTGACCGGTGTCGCGCTGGCCTTCAACGCCGTCGCCGCGGTGTCGTTGGGGTTGTTGGTGCGGCGTGGTGGGCGGGCTGCGTGGGTGGTGGCCGGGTGGTGTGCCGGGTTCTTCGGGTGGCATGTGGTGGGGCTCGGGGAGTTGGCGGGCTGGTGGACGACCGGGCTGGACGCGGCGTTCCTCGTGGCGGCGAGCTACCAGTTGTCGGTCGTCTACCAGGCCGTGCTGGCCACGGCGGCTGGGTTTGCCGTGCACCTGTTGTTGCCGCGGCGTTAGTGCCAGGTCCTGGCCACGGAGGCGTCGAAGCTGGTGGCGGGGCGGCCGAGGAGACGGGCGATGTCGTCGGTCGGGGTGGCCAGCAGGCCGTTGCACATGGATTCGTGCATGCCGTTCAGGTCGGCTACCACTTCTTCGGGAACTCCGTGGGAGAGCAGGCTTTCGCGGTAGTCGGCCGGGGCGGGCTCGATCAGTTCGATGGGGTGACCGGTTGCCGCGGAGATCTTTCCGAGGGCTTCGGCGAACGTGACGCCCGAGGGGCCGGTTAGGTCGTCGTGCTCGCCGGTCGAGGTCAGGATCAGGGCGGCCACTTCGGCGATGTCCTGGACGTTGGCGTTGCTGGCGAAGGAGGCCGGGGGCGCTCGGACGACGCTCGCGAGCAGGTTCGCGAAGCTCGTCGGGGCGCCGCCGTTGACGTACCTGACGGAGTGGCGGATGGCCGTGGCGGCGGCCTGCTGGCCGAGTCGGACGTGGCGGTGGGCTCGGTGGCGCGGCAGGTCGGGTACGCGGACGCGTTCGAGCGCGTGCAAGGAGTCAGTCCCAGCGAGTGCCGCAGCCGGTGCGCCGCGTCTGCGTGACGTCGAGGCAGCACTGGACGAAGTCGGCCACCGCCTCGCCGGCTTCCGGCAACCACGCGACACCCACCTCGCTCGGGCTCACACCGGTCACCGGGATGTAGACCACACCAGGTCTTTCGTAGAGCAGCGACGTCGACGCCGGTACCAGCGCGATGCCGTGGCCGCGGGCGATGGCGTTGAGGAAGTCCTCGGGTTGTTCGGCGACAGCACCGATCCGCGCGTTGCGACCGTCCCTTTCGGACGTTGCGAGCCAGTGGTCGCGCCAGGTTCCCTTCAAGGCGGGCGCGACGACGACAGGGTCGTCCCACAGCTCCGGGAAGGCGATCTCCCGTCGCCCGGCCAGTCGGTGCGACGAAGACAAAGCCACGCAACGAGGTTCGCTGAACAGCGTACGGATGGCGAACTTGTCCTCGGCCGGGAACGGCAGACGCAGCAACGCGACCGGCACCTCGGCGTGGGCGAGGCCCGCGGTCGGATCGGACCACGGCGACTGCCGCAGGTCGACCCGCCAGCCAGGTCGCCGTTCGCGGAACGCAGCGAGGATGTCGTCAGTGGCCTCGCTTGCCGCACTGGCCAGGAATCCGACGCGCAACACACGGGCAGCGCTCCTCGTATCGCGCACCGCGACGTCCCAGTCCGCGAGCACTGACGGCACCCGCCGAGCGAGGGCGTGGCCGGCGTCGGTCAGCGTCATGCCGGTGCTGGACCTGGTGAAGAGCCGCACGCCCAGCTGTGACTCCAGGTGTTTGAGCTGCTTTGTGAGCGACGGTTGGGACACGAAGAGCCGATGCGCCGCGCGCGTGAGGTTGCCCTCCTCGGCGATGGCGGCGAAGTACCGCAGCAGTCTCGTGTCCACGTCCATGCCGCCAGGTTATGGAGCCGGGCATCAACCAGAAGTGAGCACGCGGTCGAGTTGGTGATCTACAAGCTCGACCGCCACAAGTGCGTCCACCTGGCCGATCAGCATCTGCATCATCAGGCCGTCCACGAACGCCAGCAGCGCCATCGCGTCCCGTTCCGCATCGCCGCCTGGACGCACCTGCGAGATCAGGCTCGCCACGAAGGCCACCATCTGCGGAGCGCCCTCGCGCAACGGTGCCGCGAGGCGGGGTTCGACGACAGCTTGGGCCAGGAACGCGGCCAGCACCGGAGCCTCCGAGCGGGCCGCCGTGCTCAGCGGCAGGAGCTCCAGCAACAACGCGCGCAGGTACGTGTGCGGATCGGGCGAGTGCACCGCGCCCATGCGAGCACCTACGCGGGCGCTGATCTGGTTGAACGCGAACAGGAGCATCTCGTCCTTGGTCGCGAAGTAGTGCTGCACGCGGCCCATCGACACGCCTGCCTCGGCGGCCACGTGGCGCAGCGACACCGCGTCCAGGCCGCGGGTGGCCAGCACGCGGCACACAGCCTCGCCGATCTCGCGGCGGCGTTCGTCGTGGTCTACCTGCTTCGGCATGTGCGCATCTCCAATGCGATCGCATTGCATCATATCCGGCGAGTGTTTTACGATGCGATCGCATTGCAAAACAGAGGGGGACGTCATGCAGCTGTGGGACATTGCCGCGCTCACCTACTACCGCGTGCTCGACCTGTTCTCGGGGACGCTCAACGCACTCGCGATCAAGAAGCTTGAGCTGAAGCCAGGAGACGCGGTGCTCGACATCGGGTGCGGGACCGGGGCGTTGATCCCTGCGCTCGCGGAAGCCGTTGGGCCACAAGGACGTGTGGTCGCGATGGACTTCAGCCCGCGGATGGTTGCCATCGCCAGGAAGCGGGGCAGGCGGTGGCCGAACGTCGAGGTGCGCCAAGCGGATGCGTGCGCCACCGATCACGGGGCCGACCAGTTCGACGCGGCCACAGCGCTAGGAGCGTTCAGCGCGATGCCGGACGTGCCGGGAGCGATCGCCAACGCTGCCGACGCGCTCAAGCCGGGCGGGCGGTTGTTCGTGTTCGACGTGCGGCTGGCCAAGAAGACCCGGACCACGAGGTTCCTGAGGGCGGCCTACCGGAAGGTCGCCGGGTTCAGCGGAGCCGATGTCGTCCACGAGCTCCGGAAGGTGTTCGCGCAGGTGGAGCCCGTCTTCAAGGCAGAAGGGGAAACGACGACCGTGGTGATGGCCACGAAGGTCACGGATACGGCCAGGGATTCGGCGTGCACACCTTCCCGTCCTGCGGGATGACCACGCCCTGAGGTGCACCTTGAGTGATGCGGACGATCTCGTCGTTCGAGACGCTGAACGTCTGCTGCATCATCACCGGAGCCGGGCCGCCTGCCGCGCTGCATGGGCGGTGGCCCTGACCGAAGGCGTGGCCGGTCTCGTGGTTGACCATGTACTGGCGGTACGAGGTCAGGTCGGGCAGGTAGGCGACGGCGCCGCGGAACCAGCGGGCCGCGCTCAGGAACACGAAGTTGCCGTCGCGGCACGAGACGTCGACCGGGATCTCGTAGCCGCAGACGGAACGCGCGGTCTGTTGTGAGGTCAGCCGCACGCGCATCGACGCAGGACCCGACACCCGCTGGACCGACAAGCTGCCGCGGGCCGTCCAGCCGCGCGGGTCGGCGAGAGTGGCGTCCACGAAGGACGCGAACGCCTGTTCATCGACGGTGATGCCGTCCTCGATCTCGACGGCATAGGCGCGCAACGGGCCGCCGGTGCCGACCACCGGGCCCGAACCCGGGACCACGTGGAACGTGCCGGCACCGGCGGCCGGGAAATCCGGGCCGTCGGGCAGGTCCGAGCTGGACGTGTACACACGTGCAGGAGGAGGTGGAGGTGGCACGACCGACGAGGACGAAACCGCGGAGGTCGGCACGGTCGGCGCCGCCGCCGGGGACGTTTCACCTGCTAGTTGCGATGTCGTGAGCATCAGGGCGGTCAGTGCCACCGCCCCCAGAACCAGGTGCACCTTCATGCCGGCAACGCTCGCCGTAACTGATGAAGAACCTGTTTACGTCCCGCTTGACTGTCGTGAAGGACTGCATACTGCAGTGGTGTGTGCCCACATCCTCGTGGCCGAGGACAACGTTCACCAGGCGGAGCTCGTGCGCCGGTACCTCGAGCACGACGGGCATTCCGTGGTGGTCGTGCACGACGGGCGTGCGGCGATCGACGAGACGCGCCGGAGGAACCCCGACCTGCTCGTGCTCGACGTGATGATGCCGCTGGTGGACGGCATCGACGTGATGCGGGCGATCAGGACCGAGTCGGACGTGCCGATCGTGCTGCTCACCGCACGGTCCACAGAGGACGACGTGCTGCTCGGCTTCGACCTCGGCGCGGACGACTACATCACCAAACCGTTCCGGCCGCGGCAGATGGTGGCGCGGGTGCGGACGATCCTGCGGCGCACCGGGCGGGCGCGCGAGGCCAACGCGACCGTGCTCAAGGTCGGTGACCTGGTCGTCGACCCCATCCGGCACGAGGTCCACATCAGCGACGAGACCGTCAGCCTCACGCCCGCCGAGTTCCGGTTGCTGGCGAGGATGGCCGCGCAGCCGCAACGGGTGTTCACGCGCGAACAGCTGCTGGAGGACGGGTTCATCACCGCGCGCACGGTCGACGTGCACATGATGAAACTGCGCCGCAAGATCGAGAAGGATCCGCGCAGACCCGAACGACTCCTCACCGTCTACGGCATCGGGTACAAGCTCGTATGAAAAGCCTGCTGGTCCGGTTCTTCCTGTTCTCCGTGGTGATCGCGGCCTGCTCGATCGCCGTGACGGCCTGGCTCGCGAGCCAGGCCACGACCGGCACGATCCGGCAGGAGCAAGGAGAAGCGCTCGCCACGGAGACGCAGATCTTCGACGACGTGGTGGGGTACGCGGCCACACACCAGAACTGGTCGCAGGGGAAGTCCGAAATGGACAAGATCGCGCGCAAGTACAACCGGCGCATCGCGTTGACCGACCACAACGGCAAGAAGCTCGTGGACACCGGCGACGCGAACTCACCGCCGTTGCCCATCACGCCCAAGGCGATCGTCGACCCGCTCAACGTCAACGGCAAGATCGATCCGAGGGCGGTCGGGCCGTTCAAGCTCACCCAGGACGAGTCCGACAAGCTGCACGCGTTCGCCGCGGATCTCAAGCACTGCAACCGTTCCATCCAGATCGTGGACGCCCCGAACGGCCGGCCGCGACTGTCCACCGATGAGCCGGGCAACCTCTCGGTGTGGGACAGCTGCGAGGTCGGCAATCAGCTCTACACGCTGACGAGGACCGAGACAGTCGCCTACGAGGAGCTGCAACGACTGTTCACGCAGTGCACCGCCAAGATCCCCGGAAACGAGCAGATCCTCGGCAAGGCGCCCGGCCGCGTCCAGTTCGACTGGGAGATCACCACCGCTCGCTACGCCCCACCCGAGATCGCGGCGTGCATGGACAGCGCGCGCCGAACGCAGCTGCAGCCCTACGTCGCCGAGCAGGCGCAGCTCTACCTCACCTCGCCGACCGGGCAGGAGCCGCAGACGATCGACCTGTCGACGACGGGCGTCACGCGGATCACGTTGGTGGCGCTGGGAATTCTCGCGCTGGCCGGGTTCGCGTCGTGGATCACCGCGACGCAGCTGGTGCGGCCGATCCGCGCGCTCACGGCAGCCACCAAGCGCACCGCGGAGGGCGACCGGACGGCACGGGTGGACGGCGGCGCGGGCGAGATCGGCGAGCTCGCCAAGTCGTTCAACGCGATGTCCGAGAAGCTCGCCGAGACTGAACGCCAGCGGCAGGCGATGGTGAGCGACGTGGCGCACGAGCTGCGCACACCGCTGGGCAACATCACCGGCTGGCTGGAGGCGACGCAGGACGGGCTGGCCGAACCCGATCCGCACCTGATCGACATGCTGCTGGAGGAATCCCTGCTGCTGCAACGGCTGGTGGACGACCTGCACGACCTCGCCCAGGCCGACGCCGGGACGCTGAGACTGCACCCCGAACCGATCGCGCTCGAAGACGTCGTCGACCAGGTCGTCAACGCGCAGCAGAACCGCGAGATCCTGCTGCGCGCCGAAACCACGCCCCTCCACCTCACCGCCGACCCGGTGCGGCTGCGGCAAGCGCTCGGCAACCTCGTCGCGAACGCCGTGCGGTACACGCCTCCCGGTGGCGAGGTCGTGGTGAAACTGTTCCGGGACAAGGACAACGCGGTCCTGGAGGTGCGCGACACCGGCTCCGGCATCGCACCGGACGACGTCCCGCACGTGTTCGACAGGTTCTGGCGCGCAGACAAGTCGCGCAGCCGCCGCACCGGTGGCAGCGGGCTCGGGCTCGCGATCACGCGGCACCTGGTGGAGGCTCACGGCGGCACGGTGTCGGTGACGAGCCGGCTGAACGAAGGCTCGACGTTCCGGATCACCCTGCCGATGAGTTCTCCGCAGCACGACGGTCTACCTGAGCACGACCACGGGAGGCAGTCATGATCACGCACTTCGTCCACCAGTCCGCCGACGGCTTCATCGAGGGCCCGAACGGCGAGTTCGACTGGCCGAGAATGGGCGAGGAGATGTCCGACCACTCGCTGGAGCTCTCCGGCCAAGCCGACTTGCTGCTGTACGGGCGCAAGGTCTGGGACATGATGGCGTACTGGTGGCCGCAGGCCGAGCAGCTCGACCAGTCCGAGCACACGCTGCGGTACGCACCGCTCTGGCGCGAGGCGCGCAAGGCCGTCGTGTCGCGGACCCTCACCGACCCCGGCTGGAACACGCAGGTCTACACCGACCCGGCGGACCTGCCGGACGCGCGGATGGTCCTGTTCGGCGGATCGACGCTGGCCGCGAGCCTGACCGAGCTGGACATGATCGACGAGTACCTGATCTTCGTCCACCCGGTCGTGCTCGGCGGCGGCAAGCCCGTCTTCCAGCACCCCAAGCGGTTCGACCTGAAGCTGGCCGAGTCGAAGGTGTTCGACGGCCACGTCGTGATGCTCAGGTACCGGCGAGGATGAGGTCCATGTTGATCATTCCGGCGGCTTGGGCACCCTGCGCGGCGGCGACGATCACGATGGCCGCCGGGTCCGTGACGTTGCCCGCCGCGTAGACGCCCGGCACGCTGGTGCGCCCCTTGTCGTCGGTGCGCACGAACGCGCCCATGGGTGTTTCCGCTGTTTCGGCACCCAACGCCAGCAGGAACTCGTCGCGCGGCTTGACCTGCGCCGAGTACACGAGCGCGTCGGCCGGAACGCGGTCAGCACCGGAGATCACCGCGACCAGCCGGTCGTCCTCCACCTCGATGCCGTCGACCGACGGGACGTGCGTGACGTCGCCGGACCACTGCCGGACCAGCGCGACCTTCATCTCCTCGCCGAACACGACGAGCTTCTGGTCGCGGACCTCGTAGCCGTGGCAGTACGGGCAGCTGAAGACGTCCCTGCCCCACCGCGAGCGCAGGATCTCCGGCACCTCGTCGACCAGGCCGGTCGCGAACAGCAGCCGCTGAGCGTGCACCGTGCGGCCGGAAAGCTCGACCACGAACCCGTCGTCGATCTTCGTGACGCCGTGGACCGTGTCGTTGACGATCTCTCCGCCGTAGCCCTCGACCTCGGCGCGACCGTGCTTGAGCAGATCCAACGGTGATTGGCCGTCGCGAGAGAGGTAGTTGTGCATGTGCGCGGCCGGCTTGTTGCGCGGCTCGGCACCGTCGACCACGAGCACGCTGCGGCGCGCCCTGGTCAGCATCAGGGCGGCACTCAACCCGGCCGCTCCTCCTCCGATGATCACCACTTCGTATCTCATGGCTCAACCCTGCGGTCGACAGTCCAGTTTTGGCAAAGTAAGTTGCTGTTATGGCAACTTCCGTGGGGCAGCGGCTTGCCGCGCTGCGAGCCGAGCACGACCTGACGCTGGCGGCGTTGTCCGAGATGACAGGCATCTCGAAGTCGACGTTGTCCCGGCTGGAGACCGACCAGCGCAAGCCGACGCTGGAGCTGCTGCTGCCGTTGTCGCGGACCTACCAGGTGACGCTGGACGATCTGGTCGGCGCACCCGAGGTCGGAGACCCGCGCGTGGTGATGAAGCCGCGCGAGGTCGGGCACGGCCGCGTCGGCATCCCGCTGACCAGGTCGATCGGGCCGTTGCAGGCGTGGAAGATGATCATCAAGGACACCGGGCTGCACGAACCGCGCGTGCACGAGGGCTACGAGTGGTTCTACGTGCTCAGCGGGCGGATCAAGCTGCGGCTCGGCGACAAGGAGGTCGTGCTGCGCGCGGGCGAGGTGGCGGAGTTCGACTGCCGCCAGCCGCACGCGCTGGGCAGCGCGGACGGCAACCCGGCCGAGATCATCAGCCTGTTCGGCAAGCAGGGAGAACGCATCCACACCCGCGCGGCGCCGCCGAAGCAGTCATAGTGTAGTCATGTGCCGAAACATCCGGGTGCTCCACAACTTCGAACCGCCGGCGACCTCCAGCGAGGTGCAGGCCGCGGCGCTGCAGTACGTGCGGAAGGTGAGCGGGGCGGCGAAGCCGTCGGTGGCGAACCAGGCCGCGTTCGACCACGCTGTCGCGGCGGTGGCAGCGGCCACGCAGGAACTGCTCGACGCGCTGGTGACGACGGCGCCGCCCAAGGACCGCGAGATCGAGGCGGCCAAGGCGAAAGCGCGTTCGGCGGAGCGCTACGGACGTTAGCTGCGGACGCGGGTGTCGAGGTACATGCAGATGAGCTTGGCCGCGACGCCCGCCGAACCGACGATGAACGCCTGGTCGGGGCCGAGCGTGAGGGCGATGGCCCACAGCAGCAGGGCGATGAGCACCAGGATGACCGTCACCTGCGCGGCGTGCGGCCACTGGTCCGGGTGGACGAGCCACCTCGTGGGCTGCCGCGGCTGCGGAACCTCCACGTCACCCGCACTATCGGGTGAACGCTCCGCCTTGACCGCCATCTCACTCCCTCTCCGGAATTCCTCCTGCTGGACCCATTCTCCTGAGTTGATCTTCTACGGAGGGTGACTTCCGCTTGTCGTGCGGTAAGCGTTGCGTGAGCGTCGGCGAACGGCAGACGAACGGTCATCCGCGTGATCAGCCGCCGGTCCGTCACCTTCCGTTTACCGAATGAGGCCCAGACCACCACATTGAGTGGCGGCCAGTTGGGGAGTCGCTCAACCCTGCGTAGTCGTTACACCGTTCGGAGCAGCGCCGTTTTTGTCAGACCCCTCGGATAACGTCAGGTGAAGATCGCGGTACGAGGGGAGAAAGCGTTGCCGGACAACAACGTCAGCGTCACCGCACTGTCGTTCACCGAGTACGTCATGAGCGGCCAGCGTGGACGCATCAACATCGTGTCGGAACAGCGGGGGATGTACCTGACCGACGACCCCAGGGTGTGCGGGTTCTACAACCCGATCCGCGACGCCATGCGACGAGCGGTCAACTCCACCGAACCTGAACTGGAGCTGAAGAAGGCGGTTCTGAACGCCAACCGGACGGGGCAGCCGCGGGCGTTCGAGGAGATCGCGGACGGGTTCCTGCCGTGGCTCGCGTCGTTCAAGGCCACCGGCGTGCAGGTGGAAGGGGCCACCTACCGCGTCGGCGACCTCACGTTGAAGGTCCGCCCGCACCTGGGGCTGCGCAAGAAGGACGGCTCGGCCTACGCGGTGCTCGTGCACACCAAGGAGGTGCCGCTGACCCGCGAGGCGGCGAACGTCGGGCTGCGGATCCTGCAGCACACGATCTCCGACACGTTGCCGGGGGCGACGCCGATGCTGCTGGACGTGCGACGCGGCAAGGCTTATCAGATGCCGGTGCGGACGAACTTGGGGAAGCTCGACGTGCTGATCGCGGCTGAGGCGATGGGGTACGTGACGCACTGGCAGCTGTCCGGGCTGTTCGAGTCGGTGCGCGCGGTCTAGCGAGATGGGCGACGCGGCCCGTCCGGGGGGTCGGGCCGTGTCGTTCCGCTGTCGGCAGAGTGCCCGGCGCGACCGTGCCGGCCAGGGCAGAGTCGAAGCCATGAGCACGACGGGGCTGGGCTTCAGCGGTGAGGTGGCGGACCACTACGCGAGGTTCCGTCCTGGCTACCCGAGGCAGGTCATCGACGCGCTCGTCCAGAAGCTCGGGCTGACCTCCGAACACCGGGTGCTCGACCTCGGCTGCGGCACCGGTCAGCTCGCCGTGCCGCTGTCGGAGCACGTCGGGCGAGTGGTCGCGGTCGATCCGGAGCCGGACATGCTCGCGCACGGACCGAGACGGCCGAACGTCGAGTGGCGCCTCGGCTCGGACGCGGACGTGCCGGAGCTCGGCCGGTTCGACGCGGTCGTGGTCGGGCAGGCGCTGCACTGGATGGACCACGAACGGCTGTTCCGCGAGGCGGACACGGCGAAGTTCGCGATCGTCGCGAACGGGACACCGCTGTGGCTCCAGCACCCGGCGATCCGCGAGGTCCTCGAAGACTGGTTCGGCCGCCCGATGACGGCCGGCTGCGGAACGGATGCCGTTGCCCGCCACCGGTATGCCAAGGCCCTGGCAGCGGCCGGGTTCACACCGCACGAGTGGACGGTCGGCCACACCCACGTGCACACGATCGACGAGCTGGCAGGCAGCCTGTTCTCCGCGATGTCACCGGAGACCCTGCCGTCGCCGCCGGATCGTCCGCTGTTCCGCGAGAAGCTCCGCGAGGCGTTGCGTGCCGACACCTACGCCGAGCCGGTCACCGTGACCGTGATCAGCACGCCTTGATCAGCACGCCTTGAGCATCACGGCCAGCGCGTCGTGCTCGGCCTGGTCGACGGTGAGCTTGTAGGTGATCTTCACCGCGATCCAGTGCTGCGCGTAGGTGCACCAGTACGACTCGACCGGCGGCTTCCACTTCGCCGGGTCCTGGTCACCCTTGGAGCGGTTGGACTTCGCGGTCACCGCGAGCAGCTGGATGCCACCCAGGTCGTTGGCGAACGCCTTGCGCTCGTCGTCGGTCCACTTGTCCGCGCCGGAACGCCAGGCCTCGGCCAGCGGCACGGTGTGGTCGATGTCGACCTCGCCGCCGTCCTTGATCACCACGCCGTCGTAGGCGCTGTTCCAGGTCCCGGACACCGCCTTGCAGTCCTTGTCCGTCTTCACGTCGGTGCCCTGGCGCTGCAGCACGAGCTCCCTGGTGTCGCAGGAGTTTCCCTGCGAGGCCCAGTGCGGGAAGCGGTCGCGGCTGTAGCCGGCCATCTTGCCCTCCGGCGCGATCCGCAGGGCGCCGAGATCGGACGAACCGGCAGGAGCGGACCCGGTGGGCACCGGGGTCGACGGTGAATTCTCCTTGCGGGACTGGACTTCCGTGAGGTACCAGCCCAGTGCCACGAGCAGCACGAAGACCACCAGTGACGTCACCGCCGCGCGATTCATGCGCCCATGATCGGGCATGCCGATCACGGATCGATCTACCGACCCGCGATCGACACGTCACAGTTAGGGCCGCGAGGTGAGATATCCACCCATCGTCTTGAAGTACTCGTGCGCCTTGAGCTCGACCCCGTCGGCGGTGCGAACCTTCTTGACCAGCAACGCCTTGCTGCGGCCGCGGCGGGCCTCGGCGCCGGAGACGATCGTCACGCCGTCGCCCTCGCGGTAGAAGATCCGGCCGGGAGTGCCGCCGTAGACCTCGGATGAGACCTCCGCCTCGATGATCTCCAGGCGCTGACCGCGGTGGAAGCAGAACGCGCTCGGATACGGCGCACACTGCGCGCGCACCAGGCGGTCCAGCTCCTCGGCGGTCCAGGTGAAGTCGATTCGCAGGTCCTCCTCGGCTCGCTTGTGGAAGAACGAGGCCTGCGAACGGTCCTGCTTCGTGAAGTCCGTGCGGCCGGAGGCGATCTCGGCCAGGCCGTCGACCGTGATCGGGCCGAAGAGCTCCAGCGTCTTCTCGAACAGGTCAGCCGTCGTGTCACGGGGACCGACCGGAACCGAGCGCTGCAACACGATGTCGCCCGCGTCGAGGGTGTCGTCCATCATGTGCGCTGTCACGCCGACTTCCTTCTCGTCGTTGAGCAGCGCCCAGATCAACGGCGAGAAGCCCGCGTACTTCGGCAGCAACGAGTCGTGCACGTTCAGCGTGCCGTGCTTGGGCAACGCGAAGACCTGCGGCGGGATCCAGGTGCGCCAGTTGCAGGCGACGATCACGTCCGGCTCGGCGGCCTTCAGCTTGTCGAGCAGCTCCTGGTCCTCCGGGCGTTCGCGGACGACGACCTCGACGCCGTGCTCGACAGCCAGGTCCTCGACCGAATCGCTCCAGATCTTCTCGTACGCACCTTCACCCCTGGGATGGGTCACCACCAGGACGACCTCGTGCTCGGACGCCAAAAGTGCCTGCAGGGTGCGATGACCCCAGGTCTGGAACCCGAACATGACGACCCTCATGGGGGAGCCCTCCTCTACTCAGATGCGATACGGTCAGGCTAACCTAACCAAGGGCTTGCAAAGCAAGCTTAGGCTTCCCTAAGTTAGGTGCTCATGCATCCGATCTACGACATCGTCGGCATCGGGTTCGGCCCCTCGAACCTGGCGCTCGCCATCGCTCTCACCGAGCACAACGAGCAGGCCGAAACCCCTGTCACCGCGGTGTTTCTCGAACGCCAGGACGCGTTCGGCTGGCATCGGGGCATGCTGCTCGACGACGCCACCATGCAGGTGTCGTTCCTCAAGGACCTGGTCACGATGCGCAACCCGACCAGCCGTTTCTCGTTCCTCTGCTACCTGGACGACCGCGGCCGGTTGATCGACTTCGTGAACCACAAGAACCTGTTCCCGCTGCGGGTCGAGTTCCACGACTACTTCGAGTGGGCCGCCGCGCAGGTCGACGACCTGGTCGCGTACGGCACGGAAGCCGTTGGCGTGGCAGCGATCGAGGACGACCTGTTCGAGGTGATCACGGCCACCGGTGACGTGTACCACGCACGCAACCTGGTCTTCGCCACCGGACTGCGGCCCACCGTGCCGGCCGGCGTCGAGCTGTCGGACCGCGTGTGGCACAACAGCCAGTTCCTGCACCGCATCAGCGAGCTGCAGGACCCGAAGCGCTGCGTCGTCGTCGGCGCCGGGCAGAGCGCCGCTGAGGCCGTGGCGTACCTGCACCGCGAGTATCCGAACGCCGAGGTGTGCTCGGTGTTCTCCCGCTACGGCTACTCCCCCGCCGACGACAGCTCGTTCGCGAACCGGATCTTCGACCCCGAGGCCGTCGACCACTACTACGACGCACCGGACGCGGTGAAGCAGCGGTTGATGGACTACCACCGCAACACGAACTACTCGGTCGTCGACGTCGACCTCATCGCGCAGCTCTACCGGACCGTGTACCAGGAGAAGGTGCTCGGCACGGAACGCTTGAAGATGATGAAGATGACCCGGCTCGTCGCGGTCGAGGAGTCTTCGAGCGGCGCGCGTGCGGTGGTCCAGTCGCTCGTCACCGGTGAGCAGGACCTGATCGAGACCGACCTCGTGCTGCTCGCGACCGGCTACGACGAGGCCGCGCCGATGCTGGGTTCGTTGGACGGCACCTGTGCACGCGACGAGGCAGGCCGTCTGGTCGTGGGGCGGGACTACCGCGTGCAGTCGTCGTTGCGCGGCGGCATCTACCTGCAGGGCGGCACCGAGCACTCGCACGGCATCACGTCGTCGTTGCTGTCCAACGTCGCGGTGCGGTCGGGTGAGATCCTGGCGTCCGTGCTGACCAACACTCCTGTGCCCGTCCTAGCGACGGCATGAGACTTGATCTCAAGCTGACGGGCTGCCGGGCCCTCACGATGGACCCGGCACACCCCGCCGCGCACACGATCGGCATCTGGCAGGGCCGCGTCGCCGGGCTGGACGAGCAGGTCGCCGACCTGCCCGCCGCCGAGACCGTTGATCTCGGCAACGCCGTGGTGCTACCAGGTTTCATCGACGCCCACACGCACCTCGCGTGGAACGGCCGCCGCACGATCGACGTCACCGGGCTGACCACGGTCGCCCAGGTCGTTGAACGGCTGGCTCAAGCGCCCGGCAACGGGTGGATCGAGGCGTCCGGCTACGACCGGCGGATCATGGACCGGCCGCTGACGGCAGCGGACCTGGACGCCCTGGGCGACCGGCCCCTCTACCTCGCGGACCTCTCCGGGCACGCGTGCGTGGTGAACTCCGTGGTGCTCAAGCAACTCCCGGGCATCACGAGCGACGGCTGGCTCACCGAGAACGAGCAGCTGGCCGCCCGTTCGTTGCGGCTGCCGTACTCGCTCGACGAGATCGTCGCCGAGCTGCACGAGAGCGCGCGGCAGGTGCTGGCCGAGGGCGTGACGATGTGCGCCGAGGCGGGCATCGGCGCCGGACTGATCGCGAGCAGCCCGCTGGAAGCCGCCGCGTACCAACGTGCTCAGCTCCCGATTCGCGTGCAGCTGATGGTCTCCGCGCACGTGCTTCACCCCGTTGACGCGGATCCTGCCGATGGCATCTCACGAGCGATCGACCTCGGTCTGCACACCGGATTCGGCGACGACATGCTGTCGTTGGGCGCCCTCAAGCTGTGGACCGACGGCGGCATGATGGCGCGCACGGCAGCGTTGACAGAGCCTTATGCCGGTAGCGACAACGCGGGCCAGCTCGCCGACACCGAGGAGTTCATGCGGGCGGCGATCCTCGACGGGCACCACGCCGGGTGGCAGCTCGCGATCCACGCGATCGGCGACCGCGCGATCGACTTCGCACTGGACGCCGTGGCCGAAGCGCAGCAGCAACGACCACGCCACGATGCGCGGCACCGGATCGAGCACTGCGGTCTCGTTCGGCCTGATCAACTCGAACGGATCGCGGCCCTAGGGCTGATACCCGTCGTCCAGCCGACGTTCCTCTGGGCGTACGGCGACGACTACAGCGTGATCATGGGCGAAAAGCGGGCACCCTGGATGTACCGCGGCAGGTCGTTCCTCGACCACGGGATCACCGTCGCGGGCAGCTCGGACCGGCCGGTGGCGGACGGATCACCGTTGCGCGCCATCGAGTTCATGGTGCGCAGGCGATCTTCTGGCGGCCGGGCGGTCGGACCGGACGAGGCGATCACCGTCGAGGAGGCGATCCGTGCGTACACGCTCGGCAGCGCCTACGCGTGCCGCAAGGAGCACGTGCTGGGTAGCCTCACGCCCGGCAAGCTCGCGGACCTCGTGGTGCTCGGCGACGACCCGCGCACGAGCGACGCCATCGCGGACATCCCGGTGCTCGCGACGATGGTCGGCGGAAACCTCATGGCTCAGCGTTGAACTAGCTCTCGGCGATCTTCTTGATCGCGGCCAGCCGCTTGTCCCACTGCGAGGCGAGCGAGGCCATCCAGGTGGCGGTGGCGTCCAGCGCCTCGGCCCGCACGGAGAAGTTGTTCTCCCGGCCGGCCCGCTCGGAGGCCACCAGCCCGGCCTTCTCCAGCACACCGAGGTGCTTCACGATCGCCTGACGGCTCACCGGCAGCTCGCCCGCGAGCGCGGACGCCGACACCGCGCCCCTCGCCGCCACGAGATCGAGAATCCGTCTGCGCATCGGATCGGCGAGCGCGGCCAAGACATCGTCGACCTGACTCACTTCTCCAGGTACTCCCGCAGCTCGTCCAGCTCATGGCCCCAGCCGTCGACGTTGCCGGACGCGTACTTCTCCTGCTCCTCCGACGGCAGGTCGAGCCGCGTGAACCCGCTCTCCACGACCTGCAGCAACGTGCCGCCGTCCTGCGGTGTGAGCGTGAACTCGACCAGCGTCGCGTTGCCCGGTACTGGCTCCGGCCCGAGCGGACCGGACCAGCGCCACGAGAGGAACGACTCGGGCTCGACCTTCTCGATGATCGCACGCCCGGTGCCGTGCTCCGCCCACGTCAGCGTGATCTCGCCGCCGGGCTCGAGCGCCGACACCGTCGCACCCGCGTCGCCGAACCACGTGCCGAGGTGCTCGGCCGAGGTCAGCGCGTTCCAGACGCGCCGCGGCGACGCGTTGATCACCACGTCACGTTCGATCCGGTCCATCGAGCCCTCCTGCAACCGAGCGGTTGCAGAAAGACTACTGCAGGTGGAACGTGGCGGCCAGCGTCGTGAGCCGGTCCGTGATGTCCGAGTGGACGTTCGTCCGGCGCACCCAGTTCTGACACCCGCTCTTGGCCGACGGCGGCGCCCCGAGCGGCGTGACGGCGTCCGTCACCCCGTACTCCAGCCGGTACGCGAGCACCGCGATCGCCGACTCCAGCCAGAACGACGGATCCGGCGTCGGAATCTCCCCGAGCCCCACCCGGAACCACACGGGCATGCGCGCGTACTGCGAGAGCGCCTCCGAGATGCGCCGCTCGGCCGCGTCCTTGATCTCTCCCCGAGCCTTGTCCCCGGCGAGCACCGCCTCGGTCCGCCACTGTTCACCGGCGGCGTCCTCGTCGGCCTCCAGCCGCTCGGCCGCCCGCCGCGCACTCGCCTCGTTGGCGTTGATCAGCCACTCCATCTGCCGCACCTCGTGCGACAGCGCATCCCGTTCGAACCGGGGCACCCTCCCACCGTCCAGCTTGGACCTGGCGTCGTCCCGGCGAGCTTTGAGCCCTTCGAACTCCAGCACCTCTTGCTTCAGCTCGACCCGCGCGGGATCGGCGAGGATCTCCTGCTCGGCGTCCCAGGCCTTGCGCAACGCCTCGACCAGCGGCGCGATGTCGCCCGCCACCGCGTCGAGATCCACCAGCGGCCCGTCCCCGGCCCCCGACAACCGCCGTTCGAGCACAGTCAGCCGGGCTGTGACTCGTTCCAGCTCCGCCGCGAGCTGACCGACGTGACTGATCAACGTGGCGACCTGCGGCTCGACGACCTCAAGCCGTTCCTTCTCCGTGGGCACCCGACCAGCGAACCGGACACACCGACCACGGCCAAGGCGGTCACCACTGATTACACGCATTCGAGGTCGGGATTCCGCCCGGCCGTGGCAACGACCCCTCACGCACCGTCACCACAGTGGGTGAACTGCGCAGAAACGAGGTATTACTAGTAAATGGCGACCTCTGTTACTGAGACCGAACGCAAGTACGAGGCACCATCGGACGCGAGTCTGCCGGACCTCTCCACCATCACCGGTGTGGCGACGGGCCCGGAGGAGTTCGACCTGGCAGCCACCTACTTCGACACCGACGACTACCGCCTGGCCCGAGCCGGCGTGACACTCCGCCGCCGAGTGGGCGGCGACGACGAAGGCTGGCACCTCAAACTCCCGGCCGACGACGCCGACTCCCGCCAGGAAGTCCGAGCCCCACTGGGCCGCTCCGTGAAACAGCCCCCGAAAGACCTCTCCTCCCTCGTCCGCGCCCACACCCGCGGCTCCGGCCTGGGCCCGATCGCCGAAATCCACACCAACCGCCGCCGCTGGCAACTCACCAACGGCAACGGCGAACTCCTCGCCGAAGTGGTGGACGACGTGGTCACCGCCCAAACCATGGGCTCCTCGACGACCACCACCTCGTGGCGCGAGATCGAAGTCGAGCTGGGCTCGAGCGGCGACCGCAAGCTCCTCGACACCGTCGAACAACACCTGGGCACCGCGGGCATCCACCCCTCCGCCTCGAAGTCCAAGCTCTCCCAGGTGATCGGCGTGAAACGAGACGCCATCCCGTCCGTCGGCAAGAAATCCACCGCGGGCGAAGTGGTCCTCGCCTACCTCCACGAACAACGCGCGGCCCTCCAGAACCAGGACCCCCGAGTCCGCCGCAACGAACACGACGCCATCCACCAGATGCGGGTGGCCACCCGCCGCATGCGCTCGGCCCTGCAAGCCTTCGGCAAGATCGTCGACCGCGACGCCACCCGCGAACTGACCGACGAACTCAAGTGGCTGGCCGCCGTCCTGGGCACCTCCCGCGACCTGGAAGTCCTCCGCATGCGCTTCGAGGACGCTCTCCACTCCCTTCCCCCAGAACTGGCCCTGGGCGACGTAGCGGCCCGCATGACCCGTCACTTCGCCCCGCTGGAAGCCAAGGCCCACAAGGACTCCGTGGCCGCCCTCGACAACAGGCGCTACTTCGCCTTGCTGAACTCGATCGACTCCTTGCTGGCCACGCCTCCTCTGACCAAGCCGGCCTCAGGCAAGGCACGCGAGGTCCTCCCCCGCCTGGTGGAAAAGGCCCGCCACCGCCTGGACGTCCGTGTACAAGCGGCCCTGGACGCCCACAACAGCGACGAACCTCTCCACGAGGCCCGCAAAGCAGCCAAACGCCTCCGCTACTCCGCCGAAGTAGCCGAACCGGCACTCGGCAAGCACGCCAAGGCCCTCCGCAAGCGGGCCAAGGACGTCCAAACACTCCTGGGCGAACACCAGGACTCGGTGGTGGCCCGCCCCGTCCTCCTCGAACTGGGCCGTGGCGACGAGAACGGCTTCACCTTCGGCCTCCTCTACGGCAGGGAAGTGGAGCTGGCCCACAAGACCGAGGCAGAGCTCCCCGCCCTGTGGAACAAGCTGAGCAAGGAACACCTCTAGCCCCACCGGGTGAGGCAGAACCCGACGCGCCCGCCGACAGGCGGCGCATTGGTCTGAACCTTGACACCCACCACCGAGGCTGAAACCGTAATCCCTTCGCCGCCACCACAAGGTCCCCCCTTGCCCTTGGAGGATTGGCGTGAACACGAACAGAGTGCGCACCGCACTCACAGCCCTGGTGCTGGCCGGATCAGGAGTCATGGTGACCGGACCGACCGCGGACGCCGCAGCCCCGCTGCAGGAACTGGTCCCCCAGCCAGTCCAGATCCAGCCCCGCACAGACATCACCTTCACCCTCACCCAAGACGCCAAGATCCAGATCGCGGCAGACTCGGCCCGCAAGCCCGCCGAGGCACTGGCGTCAGTCCTCCGCCCCTCCACCGGCTTCCCGCTCCAGATCACCGACGGCGTGACCGGCGACGGCATAGTCCTCCTCAACAACGCCGACCCCAAAGTCGGCAACGAGGGCTACCAGCTCGACGTGACCCCGAAGCAAGTGATCATCCGAGCGAACTCGGCAGCGGGCCACTTCAACGGCATCGCCTCTCTCCGCCAACTCCTGCCACCTAAGGCCGAAGCGAAGACGAAGCAACCGGGCCCCTGGACCGTCCCCGGCGCGAGCATCCTCGACTACCCGAGGTACCAGCACCGCGGCGCCATGCTCGACGTGGCCCGGCACTTCTTCACCCCGGACCAGGTCAAGCGCTACATCGACCAGATCGCCGCGTTCAAGATCAACTACTTCCACCTCCACCTCAGCGACGACCAGGGCTGGCGACTGGAGATCAAGAGCTGGCCGGAGCTGACCAAGATCGGCGGCAGCACCGAGGTGGGCGGCCGCAAGGGCAACCTCTTCTACACCCAGGACCAGTACAAGGACCTGGTCGCGTACGCGGCAAACCGCGGCGTCACCGTCATCCCCGAGTTCGACATGCCGGGCCACACCAATGCCGCCCTGGCGAGCTACGCCGAGCTCAACTGCGACGGCAAGAAGCGCCCGCTCTACACCGGCACCGACGTCGGCTTCTCCAGCCTCTGCATCAGCAAGGACGTCACCTACAAGTTCATCGAGGACGTCGTCAAGGAGGTCTCGGCCATCACGCCCGGCCAGTACTTCCACATCGGCGGCGACGAAGCACTCTCGACACCGGACGCGGACTTCGTGAAGTTCATGAACCGGGTGCTGCCGATCGTCAAGAAGTACGGCAAGACCACGACCGGCTGGCACGAGTTCATCAAGACCACCACGGACACCACGCTCGTGCCGCAGTTCTGGGGCACGGAGACGTCCGACGCCAACGTGGCCGCGGCCGCCAAGCGCGGCAACAAGGTGCTGATGTCGCCGGCGAACCGGATCTACCTCGACATGAAGTACAACAAGAACACCAAGCTGGGCCAGGACTGGGCCGGGCTGGTCGAGGTCAAGACCGCGTACGGCTGGAACCCCGGCGCGTACCTGAACGGCGTCGGCGAGGCGAGCGTCCGCGGCGTTGAGGCTCCACTGTGGACGGAGACCATCAGGACCTCCGCCGACATCGAGTACATGGCGTTCCCGAGGCTCCCGGTGGCCGCCGAGCTCGGCTGGTCGACGGCCGCGAGCCACAACTGGGACAAGTTCGCACCGCGGCTGGGCGCACAGGCCCCGCGGTGGAAGGTCCAGGGCATCAACTACTACGCGTCCACCCAGGTGCCCTGGAAGAAGAAGTAAGGCCTAGAAATACCCCTGCGCGCGGTCGGAGTAGCTGACCAGCAGGTGCTTCACGCGGCGGTACTCGGCGAGCACTGCGGTGTTCGCCGGGTACGCGTAGTAGTTGTTGACCCACACGCGCTCGGCAAGAAGCTCAGCCCCGACGTTGTGCGCCATCGCCACGTCGCGGCACCACAGACCCGCGCCGAGCTGGTGGGCAGTCTCGTTGGCGATCTTCACCGCGTCGTCGCGGTCGTCGAAGCGGGTCACCGAGACGATCGGGCCGAGCACGTCGTCGGCGAACACGGCGGAGCGGTGATCACCTTCGAAGATCGTGGGCTGGACGTAGTGGCCGGAGGCCTCGCCGCCGGTCACCAGCCGCGCGCCTTCTTCCTTGCCGCGCGAGATGTACGCCAGCACACGATCGCGCTGCTCCAGCGACACCACCGCGCCGACCATCGTGTCCGTGTTGAGCGGGTCGCCCAGCCGCAGCTGTTCCGTGCGCACAGTCGCCAGGTGCAGCAGTTCCTCGTACGCGGCGGTCTGGATCAGGGCCCGCGACGGAGCCGTGGAGACCTCTCCCTGGTTGGCCGCGAACATCGCGAAGCCTTCGAGGGCCTTGTCCAGGAAGCTGTCGCGCTGGGCCGTGACGTCGGAGAAGAAGATGTTGGGGCAACGGCCGGAGGGCACGCGGTGATCAGCGGAGCCGGTGACCACGTTCACCACGCCGGGCGGCAGCAGGTCGGCGATCACGCCGAGCAGCACGTGGATCGACGCCGGTGTCTGCAGCGCGGGCTCCAGCACCACGGCGTTGCCGGCGGCCAGCGCAGGCGCCAGCACGCGGGAGGCGGCCATCAGCGGGAACGTCCACGGCACGCGCTCGTGCACGACGCCGAGCGGCTGGAACGACCGGTAGTCGCAGGTGTTGCGGCCGAGCTGCTCGACCTGGCCCACCTCGGTGCGGATGACGGCGGCGAACTGGCGGAACTGCTCGATCAGCAACGGCACGTCGGCGACCAGGGCCTCGCGGACCGGCTTGCCGTTGTCCCACGTCTCGGCGACCGCGAGCTCGGTCGCGTGCTCCTCCACCCGGTCCGCGATCTCGACCAGGACCGTGGCGCGCTCTCGGGGCGTGGTGCTCCCCCACGCGCGTGCGGCGCCACTGGCCGCGTGCAGCGCACGGGCCCGGTCGGCGTCGGTGCCGCGCGCGACCTCCGTGAAGACCTCACCGGTCACCGGCGTGACGTTCTCGAAGTACTCACCGGAGACCGGCGGCACGTAGTCGCCGCCGATGAAGTGGTCGTACCTCGGCCGGTACGCGACCACGCTGCCGGGCTGACCCGGCGCCGCGTACTGCGTCATTCTCGACTCCCGCTGCAAGTCATGGGTGGAGGAAATGAGAAAGTAGGCCGCAGAACGTTGCATGCTCGTTGCAAGCCGTGGATGGATCAGTGACCCACGAACCCGGGCAACACGCACTGTTGCTGAGCCGAATCAGAGATGCCGTGTTGAGTGGTACTCGCACGGCTGATTCGCCACGCTCGGTGATTTCCGCGTCGTGGCAACGGTCACTCGCCGCCAACGTGAATCCCGACCTGCACACCGCGCCGACCGTGTTCGCCCAGGACGAGCTCCCAGACCTGCGCGAACGGCATCCGCTGCACCCGAGCCTGCCGCTGCTGCGGGAAACCCTGCTGGGCTTCGCGCAGGAGGCGAAGCACATCATGATCGTCGCCGACGCACAGGGCCACATCCTGTGGTGCGAGGGCTCCCACGACACCCGTACCAGCGCTGAAGACGTCGGCCTGGCCGAGGGAACGCGCTGGTCCGAGGACGCCGCGGGAACGAACGGGATGGGCACCGCGCTGGCGGTCAACTCACCCGTCACGGTGCACTCGGCCGAGCACCTCGTGCGGACCTACCACCACTGGACGTGCGCGGCGAGCCCGATCCGCGACCCCGACAGCGGCTCGACGATCGGCGTCGTCGACCTGAGCGGCCCGATCGAGACGGTCCACCCGTCGATGGTGGCCCTGGTGTCCGCCTCGGCCAGGCTCGCCGAGTCGGAGATGCTCGCCCGGATGCACGCGCAGGACGAGGAGCTGCGGGCGCGCAACATGCGCCACCTGATCGCGTTGCGAGGCGAACCGGGCGCGTTGCTCAGCCCCACCGGCCGGGTCGTCGCGGTCGAGCCGTACGGGCTGCTGCCGTCCCGCGTCGACGTGTCCAGCGACCGGATCCTGCTGCCGGACGGCCGCGAAGCCGTGCTGGAAACCCTCGCCCAGGGCTACCTGCTGCGCATCCCCAGACAACGACATGTGCGCAGATCCGTGCTGTCGCTGTCGTTCCTGCTGCCCGAACCCAAGGTCGTGCTCGACGGCCGCGAGGTGCCGATCTCGCTCAGACACGCGGAGATCCTGTTCGCGCTGGCGTTGCACGGCAGGCTGTCCGCCGACCAGCTCGCGTTGCGGCTCTACGGCGAGCGCGGCAATCCCACGACCGTGCGCGCGGAGCTGCACCGCCTGCGCGCCCAGCTCGGCACTGATGTGCTCGCGACCAGGCCGTACCGGCTCACCGCTGACGTCGAGGCCGACTTCCTCGCGGTGCGGGCCGCGCTCAAGGACGGCGACGTGCCGCTCGCCGCTTCCCGCTACCGCGGCTCTTTGCTCAGACGCTCCGAGGCGCCCGTCGTGCTGGCCGAACGGGACGACCTCGCAACTGGCGTGCGCAAGGCCGTGCTGTCCCGCGGCGACGCGAACGCCCTCTGGACGTTCACCCAGACCGACTCGGGCGAACACGACGTCGAAGCCCTGGAACAGCTGGTGAGGCTGCTTCCGGTGGACGACGTGAGGCGCGCCATCGGCTCGGCACGACTCAGGAGACTCAGCCAAGACGATTGACAAGAGTCTCACCCACTGAATATCTTCCTTGCTAAGAGACTTAGTTGAGGGGGATTTCATGCGCGTACTCATCATCGGAGCAGGGACCGGCGGCCTGTGCCTGGCGCACGGGCTGAAGAAGGCCGGCGTGGACGTGGCGTTGTTCGAACGCGACCGCACGCCGCGCAGCATGCTGATCGGCTACCGGGTCGGCATCAGCCCGGACGGCAGCAAGGCACTGCACAGCTGCTTACCCCCGGACGTGTTCGCCGAGTTCGTCCGCACCACCGCCAGGCCGCCGCGCTACATCAACATGCGCACCGAGAAGTACAAGGAGCTGCTGGTCGGCGAGTTCGCGCCAGGCACCGACGAGACCCGCAGCGAGAAGTCGGTCAGCCGCATCGCGATGCGCACGGCGTTGCTGGGTGGCCTGGAGGACGTCGTCCAGTTCGACAAGACGTTCACCCGCTTCAGCCGCAACGACGACGGCTCGGTCACCGCGTTCTTCGACGACGGCACGTCCGAGACCGGCGACGTGCTGGTCGGCGCGGACGGCGCGCAGTCCAGGGTGCGCAGGCAGTACCTGCCGCACGCCAAGATCGCGGACACCGGCATCACCACGATCGCGGGCAAGCTGCCGCTCACGCCGGAGAACGTGCAGTTGCTGCCGCCATACGCCGATGGCGGGGTCACGCTGCTTTACGGACCCAAGGGCGCGTTCGTGATCATCCACGTGATGCGGTTCGACGGCGAGGGTGTCGAGGACGACTACATCATGTGGGGCTACGCGGCCTCGCACGACAAGTTCCCGGACCTGAAGGGCCTGAGCCAGGAGCAGCTCAAGGAGGTCGTGCTGAGCATGACCCCGAAGTTCCACCCGAACCTGCGCGAGCTCTTCCGGCTGGCCGACCCGGAGACGGTGTTCGAGATCAAGGTCCGCACGTCGGAGCCCCTGGAGCCGTGGGAGTCGAGCAACGTGACGCTGATCGGCGACTCGGTGCACCTCATGACACCGGGCCGCGGCATCGGCGCGAACACGGCACTGCGCGACGCGGAACTGTTGTGCCGCAAGCTGACCGAGGCCCACCACGGCAACCCAGCCTCGTTGAAGGGCACAGTGCAGGCGATCTCCGAGTACGAGCAGGAGATGGTCAAGTACGGCTTCGAGGCGGTGCTGGCGTCGCGTGAGCAGATGGACGGCAACGGCGCGATCCACAAGCCCGTGATCGGCCGGATCGTGCTGGCGTTCCTGCGGACGTTCCTGCGCGTCACCAACGCCGTGCCGGCGCTCAAGCGGAAGATGCTGGCCGACGACGCCGCCCACCGTGATCACGTAAATTCAGCCCATGAGGTTGTTCACGCCGGGTGAGGTGGTCGTGCGGCGGGAGGTGCTGCACGGCAAGGTCTGGTCCGAGATGCCGACCAGGGTGGTCGTGGACGAGCCGGGGTTGCTCGCGGTGTTCGTGGAACCGGGCACCCGGCTCACCTACCCCGACCACCACCATCCGCACCCGTGGGACAAGCCCGAACGCGGGTTCTGGCGCGGCCACGGCAAGCTCATGCTGCACCGCCCGGACGACGCCTACTCGGTCGACCTGTTCTGGAAGGGCGACGACCGGGTGTTCGGCAACTACTACCTCAACCTCCAGGCGCCGTACCGCCGCGTCGAGGACGGGTTCGAGACTCTCGACCACGCGCTCGACTACACCATGGCGCCCGACGGCACGTGGGAACAGCGCGACCTCGACGAGTTCGAGGAGCAGGTCGCGTCCGGCAAGTACTCCGCGGAGGAGGCCGAGGCGATCCGGGCGGAGGGCGTCAAGATCGAGAAGATGCTGGCGTCCGGCGACATCTGGTGGGACACGGCCTGGGCGGACTGGCACCCGTGAAGGTTCGCCCCCTCACGTTCGACACGCTCGTCGCAGAGATCGTCGACCGGATTTCCGACCAGCCCGGCCGGGTGCGGGTGCTGATCGACGGCGCACCCGCCGCCGAACCGGGCAAGCTCGCCGACGCGATCGTGGAACCGTTGCGCGCCTTGGGTCGCGCGGTGCATCGGGTGTCCACTGAGGACTTCCTGCGCCCGGCGTCCGTGCGGCTCGAACACGGCCGCACCGACCCGTACTCCTACCGCCACGACTGGTTCGACCTGAACGGCCTGCAGCGCGAGGTGCTCGACCCGGCGCTCGACGGCAAGGTGCTGCCGTCGCTGTGGAACGCGGAGACGGACCGGGCCAGCCGCGCCGAGTACGTCGACGTGCCCGAGAACGGCGTGGTGATCGTCGACGGCACGCTGCTGCTGGACCGCTGGCTCCCGGCCGAGCTGACCGTCCACCTGTGGCTCTCCCCCGGTGCTTTGAAACGCAAGACCACCGAGCAGTGGACGCTGCCCGCGTTCGACGACTACGAGCCGGTGGCAGACCTCTTCGTCCGCTACGACCACCCGGATCGGCCAGGTCTCGTCGAGTCGTGAACCAACTCTCCCGTCGCGGACATAGACGGGGAGAGAGGAGGGTCCGTGACCGACGAAGAACTCTGGGGGCGGGTACGGGCCGGTGAGGACGCGGCGTTCGGGCAGCTGTTCGAACGCCACGCCCCAGCCGTGTTCGCCTACTGCCTGCGCCGCACCGGCGTCTGGGCGGTGGCCGAGGACCTGATGTCCGTCGTGTTCATGGAGACGTGGCGCAAGCGCACGTCCGTGACGGTCGACGGGACATTGCTGCCGTGGCTGTACGGCGTCGCACTGGGTGTCACCCGCAACCACCAACGCTCGCGCACGCGGTACAAGGCCGCACTCGGCAAGGTTCCGCTGCCCGATCCGGACGCTGACCACGCGGATGACGTGGCGCGCCGGGTGGACGCGGAGACCAGGACCAAGGCGGTGATCGCGCAGCTGGAGAAGCTGCCCGCGGGGGATCGGGAGGTGCTGGAGATGTCCGCGTGGTCGGACCTGAGCCAGGCGCAGATCGCCGAGCTGCTCGGCATCCCGGTCGGCACGGTGAAGTCCCGACTCGCTCGTGCGCAACGGACGGTCCGCGGCGCACTGGTTGAGGAGGCACTGTGAACATCACCCCTGGGAACATCACCCCTGAAATCCCACAGCTCGACCCGTTGCGCCTGCAGGTCCGCAAGCACGCGCTGCTCAACGAGATCAGCACGAAGCCGCGCCGTCGCTGGTGGCGCATCGCCGTGCCCGCGACCTTGCTGGCCGCGGCGGCTGTCGCGACGACCGTGTTGTGGACGCCGACGAACCCGTCCGCGTACGCGTCGTGGACCGCCGAACCGCGCGCACCCGGCCAGAACGTGGACGGTCTGATCGCGACCTGCCGCGAGAAGATGGCCGAGCGCGACCGGGTCAACCGGAGGGACTTCCCCGACTTCCCGCCGATGCCGGCCGACCTGACGCTCATCGACCAGCGTGGTGATCTCACCATGGTGTTGTTCACCGGCCCGTACGGCGACCAGTCCTGCCTGAGGTCGCCGAAGGGAATCGAGTCGGGTGGCGGCGGCCGCAACAGCACGCCGATTCCGCCACTCGGCGCGGCGAGGTTCCGCATGCGGGGCATGGAGTCGCTCGACCCCGAGCCCGGCTACGGCGAGCCGCGCCGGACGGTGCTCGCCGAGGTCGGCGCCGACGTGACCAAGGCGGTCGTCAACACCGAGGACGGCAAGCAGGTGGCCGCGACGCTCGGCAACGGGTGGATCGTCGCGTGGTGGCCGGGCAGGGCGGGCGCGGTCTCGATCACGCTGTACGGCCGCGGTGGCGAAGTGCTCGGGACGGAGAGCGCCGAAATCAAGTAACCTCGGCGGCATGTGGCGGTCGGAGACCAGGAACCGAGCGATGTTGATGCTCGCTGTCTTCCTGCCTGCCCTCTACGCCTTCACGCTCTTCTCGTCTCCGACCGAGGTCGTCGCGGCCGTCACCGCGCTCGCCCTCGCGTTGATCGTGGTCGTCGCGCTGGTGCCGCTCTCGGTGGCGCCGGCGCGGTCGCTCGCGATCAGGGAACGAGCCCAGCGATCAGCCCAGCTGCGTCTGCGAAACCCTGACGCCGCGGGCAAACCCCGTCCTCGAGCACCGGGATGCGGGACGTTCTGACGTCCCTGAAAATCCCAACTCGACACGGAGAAACATCCCTTGTTCGCTGACCTGGGCGCTGCCCTGGCGAGCTTCGGCGCGCCCGCGCTCGCCATCGTCCTGTTCACCATGGCGGTGCGGCTGATGCTGCACCCGCTGGCTCGCGCGGCCGTCCGCGGCGAGAAGGCCAAGGCCAAGCTCGCCCCGGAGATCCAGAAGCTGCAGCAGAAGTACGGCAAGGACATCATGCGGCTCTCGGAGGAGTCGCAGAAGGTCTACAAGCGCAACGGCGTCTCGATGTTCGCGGGCATGTTGCCGATGCTCGCGACGATGCCGTTCTTCATGGTCATGTACCAGGTGGCCACGACCCCCAGTCCTCTCCTGGAGGGGTCGATTTTCGGGATTTCGCTCAATGCTCATTTCACGGGCACTTTCGCGTGGGTGTTCTTCGTGCTGTTCGGGCTGCTGGCCGTGGTCGCCTACCTGACCGTGCGCTGGCAGCAGTCCCGGATGGCCGCGAACCCGTCCCCGACGCCCACTCCCGGGTTCATGAACGGGCTGGTCAAGGTGATGCCGTTCATGACGATCCTGGTCGCGGCCTACCTGCCGCTGGCCGCCGGGCTGTACCTGCTCACCACGACGACGTGGACGATCGCGGAACGGGCGCTGCTCTACCGCATCCTGAGCTGAAGCTGCGCGATCAGCCGGACGAGCGGGTCGTCCAGATCCAGGTCGATCCGCTTCAGCCGGTATCGCAAGGTGTTCGGGTGGACGTGCAACCGGTCGGCGGCCGCGCGCACGTCCCCCAGCGCGTCCAGGTAGGCGAGCAACGACTTGGCGAGCTCCGGATCGAGTGCGTCGATCCGGGGATCGCGGATCCGGGGGTTGTCCTGCAGCAGAGCCAGGATCTCGCTCACCAGCACCTGTGACCGGACGTCGGCCAGCGTCGCCACCTCGGCGTCGAGGTCGCGGGCCATCGCGTCGAGCACGCGTTCGGCTTCCTGCCGGGAGATCTGCGCGTCGTCCAATGTGGACACGGTCGAACCGACCGCGGCCTGGACGGAAGTGTGCAGGTGCCGTCGGGCGGTCGTGACGATTTCTTTGGTCAGACTGAGAAGTTGGGCGTTCGGGGCGAGATCGGGCAGCAACACGTAGGTGCGTCCGCCGGACTCGCTCACCAGCGCGCTGCGCCGGTACGCGGCCGCGTGCACCGAGATCAACCCGGTCATCTCGGCACGGCGCAGCTCGTGCTCGCTGCGATCGCCCTCGCCACCGCGCAACGCGAAAACCACGACGGCGCAAGGCTTCGACGGGTCGGCGCCGATCTGCCCGGCGACGGTCGCGGCGTCCATCCGCCCGGTGAGCAATGCGGCGAGGAGGTTCTCGCGGAACCTCGACGTCGGCTGGTTGCGCTGCTGGATCAGGTGCGGCGCGGTGACCCGGGCAGCGCCGAGCAACGCCCGCTCGGCCTGCTCGGTCAGCGGCTGGTCACCCTCCTGCACCCAGATGGCCCCGAGCGGCTGGGAGCCCGCGTGGATGCCGACGGCGATCCGGCGCCGGATGCCCAGCTCGGGCCGTTCGTCGATCCGGACGACCTCCTCCGACGACCGCAGCAGGTTGTAGACGCCCCACTCGCGCAGCATCTTCAGGTACGGCTCGGGTCCCTGCCGGCCGAGAATGGACAACCTGCGCAGTTCGTCCACCTCGTCGGACGACCGCGAGTACGCCAGCACCCGGCTCGCGGTGTCCTCGATGCTGACGATGCCGCCGGTCAGGGTCGCAATCGTTTGCGCCAACGCGAACAGGTCGCCGAGCACCTCGCCGTCGTCGGTCGTCGTGCTCAGCACGCCCTTGGCCAACGACTCCAGGTGCCCCCACCGGACCTCGGGCCGCACCTCCAGCAACGCCACACCCGCGTCCACCGCCGCCTGCTCAAGCGCCTGCGAACTTTCCTTCACCGCCACAGCCGTGGCCTTCGCCCGTCCAGCCGCCCTGATCAGCGGCAACGCGGCCCTTCCCCGAGCCCCGATCAGCAACGCGAGATCACCCGCGGCCACGTCCGGCGGGTCATCCGGATCCATGATCACGACATCGCGCACGTCGACTTCCAGCCCGTGGGGCGCGACCTGCAACTCAACGAGCGGATCGCCAAGCGCGATCAGCATGTGCCGAAGACTCATAGCCCGCTGCTTTTCGGCACGCGGGGCCCCCGCGTCCTCTCCTGCCGTACGAAAGCTCCCCGCGTACTTTTGAACATTGGCCGATTCTACATCTGACCAGGTGAATATTGGCCAGTTGCACAACAGGCAGACCAGGCAGCTGACTTACGGTTTGGGCAACCCAAGTACTCGAAGAGGAGTTGCCGAGTGGACGCTGTCACCCAGGTTCCCGCCCCGGTCAACGAGCCGGTGCTGCAGTACGCCCCCGGCACCCCGGAGCGCGCGGAACTGCAGGCCAAGCTGGCCGAGCTGCAGAAGGAGCCGCTCGACCTCACGCTGACCATCGGTGGCGAGCAGCGCATGGGTGGTGGCGAGCGCTTCGACGTCGTCCAGCCGCACAACCACCGCTCCGTCCTCGGCACGCTCGCCGGCGCGACCCAGCAGGACACCACCGACGCCCTGCGCGCGGCCCGCGAGGCTGCCCCGGCGTGGCGCGCGATGTCGTTCGACGACCGCGCGGCGATCATCCTGCGCGCGGCCGACCTGCTCGCCGGCCCGTGGCGGCAGACGCTCAACGCCGCGACGATGCTCGGCCAGTCGAAGACCGCGATCCAGGCCGAGATCGACTCCGCGTGCGAGCTGATCGACTTCTGGCGCTTCAACGTGCAGTTCGCCCGCAACCTGCTGGCCGAGCAGCCGATCTCCTCCCCCGGCGTGTGGAACCGCACGGACCACCGCCCGCTCGAGGGCTTCGTCTACGCGATCACGCCGTTCAACTTCACCGCGATCGCCGGCAACCTGCCGACCGCGCCCGCGCTGATGGGCAACGTGGTGCTGTGGAAGCCGTCGCCGACCCAGTCGTTCGCCGCGCACCTCACCATGCGGCTGCTGGAAGAGGCGGGCATGCCGCCCGGCGTGATCAACCTGCTGCCCGGCGACGGCCTGGCCGTGTCCGAGGTCGCGCTCAACTCCCCCGACCTCGCGGGCATCCACTTCACCGGTTCCACCGCGACGTTCCAGAAGCTGTGGGCGCAGGTCGGCGCGAACATCGCCAACTACCGCTCGTACCCGCGGATCGTCGGCGAGACCGGTGGCAAGGACTTCATCCTGGCGCACCCGTCGGCCGACCCGGACGTGCTGCGCGTCGCCCTGATCCGCGGTGCTTTCGAGTACCAGGGCCAGAAGTGCTCCGCCGCGTCGCGCGCCTACGTGCCGCGCTCGGTGTGGAGCAAGATCAAGGACCAGTTCCTGGCCGAGGTCGACGCGCTGACCTACGGCGACGTCACCGACTTCTCCAACTTCGGCGGCGCGGTGATCGACCGCCGCTCGTTCGACAAGCTGTCGGGCGTGCTGCAGGCCGCTCGGGCGGACTCCTCGCTGGAGATCGCCGCCGGTGGCACCGCGGACGACAGCGACGGCTTCTTCGTCCGCCCGACCGTACTGCTGGGTTCGGACCCGACGAACTCCGTGTTCACCACCGAGTTCTTCGGCCCGGTGCTCGCGATCCACGTGTTCGAGGACGCCGATTACCTCAAGGTCTTGAAGCAGATGGAGAGCGCGGCGCCGTACGGCCTGACCGGCTCGATCATCTCTCGTGACCGTGCCGCCGTGGCGCACGCGCAGGAGGAGCTGCGGTTCGCCGCCGGCAACTTCTACGTCAACGACAAGCCGACCGGTGCCGTCGTGGGCCAGCAGCCGTTCGGCGGCGGCCGCGCGTCCGGCACGAACGACAAGGCGGGGTCGGTCCACAACCTGCTCCGCTGGGTCAGCCCGCGCTCCATCAAGGAGACCTTCGCGGCGCCCACCAGCCACCTCCACCCGCACCAGGGCTGACCGAGCCCGAAAACCATGAACGGCTCTTTCGTGGACCACAAGTCCATGGAAGAGCCGTTCATGGAACTCACCCGAGGAAGTGATCTTGATGCGTAGTGTGCTGCTCGCTGCGTCCCGGAGTGCGGGTGCGCGCAAGCTCGTCGAGTCGACGCCGTTGACGCGGCCGGTGGTTGAGCGGTTTGTGGCGGGGGACGACGTCGACGCGGCGATTCGGGCGACCGCCGAGGTGCTCGGCGACGGCAGGCTCGTGACGCTCGACCACCTCGGTGAGGACACCTTCGAGGAGTCGCAGGCCAACGACACCGTCGAGGCGTACCTGACGCTGCTGTCGCGCCTGGACTCGTTCGGGCTCACCGAGGGCGCCGAGGTGTCGGTCAAGCTGTCCGCGGTCGGCCAGTCGCTGGCGATCGACGGCGAGAAGATCGCGCTGGAGAACGCCCGGCGCATCTGCTCGGCGGCCGCGGTCGTCGGCACGACCGTCACGCTGGACATGGAGGACCACACGACGACGGACTCCACGCTGGGCATCCTGCGTGAGCTGCGGGTGGACTTCCCGTGGGTCGGCGCGGTGCTGCAGGCGTACCTGAAGCGCACCGAGCAGGACTGCCGCGACCTCGCGTACTCCGGTTCGCGCGTGCGGCTGTGCAAGGGTGCTTACCAGGAGCCTGCTTCCGTTGCGTACCAGGACAAGCACGACGTCGACCTGTCGTACGTGCGCTGCCTCAAGGTGCTCATGGAGGGCGACGGCTACCCGATGGTGGCATCGCACGACCCGCGCCTGATCGCGATCGCCGCCGACCTGGCAAGCGCGCGTTCGAAGGACTCCTACGAGTTCCAGATGCTGTACGGCATCCGGCCCGAGGAGCAGCGTCGTATTGCCGCTGAGGGCAACCGCATGCGCGTGTACGTGCCGTACGGCGACGAGTGGTACGGCTACTTCATGCGCCGTCTCGCGGAGCGTCCGGCCAACGTCGCGTTCTTCGTGCGGTCGCTGCTCACGAAGAGCTGAGCGCCTCGACCGTTTCGAGGGCGAACTCCAGCTTCACCGGCTCATCCGCCGCGCGCATGATCTCCACCGCGCGGTGGGTGAGCCGGAGTGCTTTCTGCAGCTGGAACTTCGTCTCCGCGCACAGCCGCGCGTAGATCGTCAGCGCGTCGGCGTACCCGACCTCGCGGTCGAGGTCCTTGCCCATCATGTGCCACAGGACGACGGCGGTGTGCGCGGTGTTCCTGGCCTCGACGCGTCGTTCCGCGCCGCGGAGTTTGCACGCGTGGTGCTGCACGGCACTGATGTACGAGGCCGGCGCCTTGTCCTTGTGCGCCCGCCAGATGCCGACCATCAGCTCGGACGCTTCCAGCGCGTGCGCGTGATACTCCATTTCGGACAGTGTGGACGTCATGGGCTGCATGGCGATCGCGAGCTTGGTGCCGAAGAAGTCGACGAGCTGGGACGGCAGCCGCCGCACGATGTCGAACACCTCGGCCGCGGTGGTCAGCGCCAGGTCGATCTCGTCGTGGATGAGCTGCTGCTCGGTCAACGTGGCCAGGGCGACCGCGAGGTCGACCTGGTGCCAGACGGTGTTCTCGGCGGCCAGTTCCCGGTACACCTCAACGGCTTCCTGTGCCGCGAGCAGCTCCGCGTCGAAGTCGTGGGCGACCTTGACGACGTTGAGCAGCGCGGTGCCGAGCCCCTTGCGGTCCTCGGTCTCCCGCCACAGCATCACGGCTTCCTGCGCGGTGAGCTTGGCGTCCGGGTCCTCGCACAGGTCGCGCAACGCCCGGCTGTGCCGCATCAGCGCGTCGGCCAGCTCAGCCCGGAACGTCTGCGGGTTCACCACGGCGAGCCGGCGGAAGACCTCGACGGCTTCCTTGAGGGTCTCGTTCGCGGCTTCGGACCGGCGCAGCTCGACCAGCATGGAGCCCGCGTCGGCGAGGTTGCGGGCCAGTTCCGGTTCGTAGCGCGGGTCTTCCTGCGCGAGGATGCGCCAGTTCGCGATCGAGAGCTGCATCGACTCGGCGGCGCGGGTGTTCTCGCCCTCCGCGTGATGGCGCCGGGCGAGAGTGGCGGCGACCCTGGCGAAGTCGACGCGGAACAGCGCCGGGTGGTCCTTCGCGAGCTCCTGGTACATCAGGGTGGCTCGGCTGATGGCGTCCATCGACTCCTCGGGCATGCCGAGCGCCTGGTAGCGGTAGCTGATCTGTTCGAGGGCCGAGGCCAGCTGCGGGACGGTCTCCGGGTCGTCGATCGCGATCTCGTGCCAGAGCTGGATGGCTTCCTCGGAGACCTTCAGGACTTCTTCGGTGCGGTGCACGGCGAGGAGCCGCAGGCCCAGGTCTCCCAACGAGTCCGCGAGCAACGGCCGGTTCTCGTGGTCCTGCTCGACCAGCTCGCGGTAGCACCCGACCTCGGCCTCCGAGGCTTCGACGGCCTCTTCGCGCAGGCCGCAGAGGGACGTGCGGGCGCTGAGCATCCCGTACGTCTCGGCGCGTTCGAGGGTGTCCTGGGCGCGCTCGACGAGGCGCCTGGTGAGGATGGAGGGGATCGAGCAGGTGGCGAACCGCTCGTCGCGGAAGACCTGGCGGGCGATGTGGTCGAGCGTCGTGAACGAGCCGATCTCGGCGGCGATCCGGAGGCTGTCGCGCTGCATGTCCAGCACGATCTCCGGGTTCGCGTCGATCAGTTCGTCGAGCTTCGGACGCAGGTGCGGCCAGCGGTGGGCGGCGCGGGCGAGCAGGTCCGGGTCGGGGGTGTCCGGGGTGGCGACCGCGAGGTGGTCCTCGGCGATGCGGCCGGTTTTGGGGCCGTTGTCGTGCTTGAGGAGCTGGCGGACGAGCTGGGTGCGGTTCACGTCGCACGGATCGCCGTGCACCGCGGTCAACGCGGCCAGGTGCAGGTCGAGGACCGTCTCCTGGGCGATGTTGGGCGGCGGCTCGTCCGGGGCCGTGACGTTGAGCTGCTTGGCGAAGTGCTGGCAGGCCAGCGTGAACGACTCCGCGCGGTCTGCCAGCGTCGGTTCGAGCGCCAGGTCGGTGACCTCGTGGTCGAAGTCCGCGATGCGCTGGCGGGTCGAGGACCACCACCAGCCCGTGGTCCTCGCCGCCAGCAGCACCCGCGTGCGCTCCGGGCCGTGCCGGAGCGTGTCCTGCAGCCTCAGGAAGATGTCGTTCCAGGTGAGGCGGTCCGCGTCGTCGATGAGCAGCAGCCTGCCGTGCTCCTCGTCGTGTTCCTCCTGGAAGCGCTGGAGGAGCCTGGTCTTGCCCGCGCCCGCCGGTGCGTGCAGCAGCAGGGACGCCTGAGCAGCAGGGCTGTCACGCCACTGCGTGAGTGCCTGCAGTTCGGATTCTCTGCCGTGAAAGGGGACCACCTGATGGGTGGGGTCCAGCAGTGCGGCGACGCTGAGTGCTCGGTCCACAGCCTCATAGTCGGCAAATGGTCAGGCGAGGGGTAGGAAGACCACACCATCGTGGAGTCTTCCCGTTTTTCCTTCACTCCTTTGCTGACTGGATTGGAGATCCTCCAACGGTTACGCGCGGCGGGCCAGGTGGTGGCGGTAGCTCTCGTACTGGCCGACGAACTTCGGGCGGACCCTGGCCAGTTCGAGGACTCGGGACAGCGCGTCGCGGTGGCCGATGAAGTCCGCGCCGGCGTAGTGCGCGCCGCCGAGCCCGCCGATGATCCGGGCCCTGATGGGCATCTGCTTGCGGGCGTACTCCTTGCGGAAGAAGCTGCCCGGTGCCATGCGCTGGCGGATCGAGCTCTTCACGTTCTCCGTGACGTCGCGCTCGTGGATCCACGTCAGTTCGCCGACCTCCTGCTGGAGCGCGCCGAACCGCGCGTACGAGCGGGAGTCGTACACGTCGATGATCGAGAAGTGGCCGCCGGGCTTGAGCACGCGGACGACCTCACCGAAGAACCGCTCGACGTCCGGGTAGTTGTGCGAGCTCTCGACGTTGATCACGAGGTCGAACTCGCCGTCGGAGAACGGCAGCCGCTCCGCGTCACCCTCGACGTAGCTGAGCCTGTCGCCGCGGGCGAGCAGCGCGTTGGCCCGGCGGATGGCGGCGCCGGAGAGGTCGAGGCCGACCGCTCGGGCAGGGTCGACGAGGCGGGAGAGGAAGTTGAGGCCCTCGCCCATGCCGCAGCCGACCTCCAGCACGTTGAGGCTTTTGAAGTCGTTTTTCGAGTACGGCAGGCCGCGCAGCGTTTGGAAGTAGAGCTGCTCGGAGAAACCGTCGCTCACGCCCGCGTTGAAGTTCGGGCAAATATCGGTCAGTTCATTCAGCAGTTCCGGGCAGTGCATGCCCCAGTTCCAGAAGCCGCCTGTCCGCGACCACGACGCCACGTCGTCGTAGACCGCCGAGACGGCACCTTTGATCTGGTCAGCGCCGGGGATGCCGGCGTTGAGGTCGCGCAGGCCGGTAGCCGCGTTGCCGTTGGTCATGAGGCTCTCCCAAGGTGAGCGTTCCTTAGGTTCCGCACTGTGGCAGCGCTCCCACTAGGTGATGCCCTTTCGTGCATCCAATTCGGGTGAATTCATAGATTTCAGCTGAGAAACGATTGTTGTAAACCTTTCCAAATTATCCCGGTACATTTCCCGGCCCAACTCGGTTTCAGCCTGGACTGAAACTGTCGGACCCGCCAGGCACAATCAGGACGTGCTGGTTGCTCTCGTCCCGGACGCGGACGGTGCGGGCAGGTGGCAGAAGCTGCACGACGACGGGACGCCCGCGGGTCCCGAGATGGCAGCTTCGTCACTGGCCTCCGCCGTCGCGTCGCTTGAACGCGCCCACAGACCGCGGTGGGTGTGGGCGGACACGGCCGAGGTCTACCCGCTGCTGCTCGGCGCCGGGGTGCGCGTCGACCGGTGCTGGGACCTGCACCTGACCGAGTCGCTGCTGCTCGGCGCCGACGGCAGGCACCGCGAGCCCAAGGAGCTGGCCGCGGCGGTGGCGCGCGAGCTGGGGCTGCCCGCCCCGCCCGATCTGGGGCCGCGCAAGAAGGACGTCGAGCTGACGTTGTTCGAACCGGAACCCGTGTCGCTGCCCGGCGGCACCGACGAGCTGGCCGCGTTGTCGATGGTTTTCCGGGCACAGCAACGGAATCCGGCGCTCGGGCTGCTGATCGCGGCCGAGTCGGCGTCGGCGTTGGTGGCGGCGGAGATGACGCACCACGGGTTGCCGTGGCGGGAGGACGTGCACAACGCGATCCTCGAAGAGATGCTCGGGCCGCGAACGGCACCTGGCGTGCGGCCGAAGTTGTTGCAGGCACTGGCGGACCAGATCCGGGAGGCGTTCGGCGGCAAGGAGATCAACCCGGACGCGCCCGCGAGCATCGTCCGCGCCTTCGCGCGCGAGGGCATCGACGTGTCGTCAGCGCGCAAGTGGGTGCTGGAGAAGATCGACCACCCGGCCGTGGAACCGTTGCTGGAGTACAAGAAGCTCGCCCGGCTGTGGGTCGCGCACGGCTGGACGTGGCTCGACGCGTGGGTGAGCGACGGGCGGTTCCGGCCTGACTACGTCGTCGGCGGCGTGGTGTCGGGGCGGTGGGCGTCACAGGGCGGTGCGGCGCTGCAGATTCCCCGGTTGATGCGCCAGGCCGTGATCGCGGACGACGGCTGGTGCCTCGTGGCGGCCGACGCCTCGCAGCTCGAACCGCGGATTCTCGCTGCCCTGTCCGGAGATCAGCGGTTGATCGAGGTGTGCACGGACGACGATCTGTACTCCGCCCTGGCCGAGGACTCGTTCAACGGCGAGCGGCCACGGGCGAAGATCGGGATGCTCTCGGCGATCTACGGCGGCACCTCCGGTGAGGCCGGGCCGCTGCTCGCCGTGCTGCGCAAGAGGTTTCCGACGGCCATCGGCTACGTGGAAGCCGCCGCGCAGGCCGGCGAGCAGGGCCGGATGGTGCGCACGAGACTCGGCCGCACCTCCCCCGCACCGTCCGCGGCCTGGCAGGAGCTGACCGGCGGTGCGAACGACTCCGGCGAGGTGTCGAGCTCGTCGCGGCAGGCGGCGCGCAACTGGGGCAGGTTCACCCGCAACTTCGTGGTGCAGGGCAGCGCGGCGGACTGGACGGCGGCGTTGCTCGGCGTGCTGCGGAACAAGCTGCCGGCCGACGCCCACCTGGTGTTCTTCCAGCACGACGAGGTGCTCGTGCACTGCCCGCGCGAGGACGCCGACGCGGTGATCGAGGCGATCGCGGAGGCAGGACGGCACGCCACCCGGTTGCTGTTCGGTGGGACAGCGGTGCGGTTCCCGATGAAGGCCGTGCCCGTGACCTGCTACGCCGACGCGAAATAAGTCCAAACGAGACGCGGCACGACCTGCGCCGTTCGACGTCGTTGCTCCGATTGGCCGCTTGCCCCGCACCCCGTGAGAGCGCTCTCATAAATGGACTGCACCCGTGACAAGGAGGTCACTCGCGCATGAGGCAACGCCGCCGCATCCTCGCGGCCACGACAGCTCTTGTTGCCGCGGTACCCCTGGCGATAGCCGCCATGTCCGCCAACGCTTCGATCCCACCCCCTGCCGCGGGATGGACGCAGGTGTGGGGTGACGACTTCAACGGCCCGAACGGCTCGCTGCCGTCGAGCTCCAACTGGATCTTCGACCTGGGTCACGCGTACCCGGGAGGCCCCGCGAACTGGGGCACCGGAGAGATCCAGAACTACACGAACAGCACGCAGAACATCAAGCTCGACGGGTCCGGCAACCTGCGGATCACCGCGCTGAAGGACGGCGCGGGCAACTGGACGTCGTCGCGCATCGAGACCCAGCGCTCGAACTTCAAGCCGGCGCCAGGCGGCAAGCTCGCCATCGAGGGCCGCATCCAGATGCCGAACGTGACCGGCCAGGCCGCGCTGGGCTACTGGCCCGCGTTCTGGGCGCTCGGCTCGCCGTACCGCGGCAACTACTGGAACTGGCCGGGCATCGGCGAGTTCGACATCATGGAGAACGTCAACGGCATCAACTCCGTGTGGGGCGTGCTGCACTGCGACGTCGCTCCCGGCGGTGCCTGCGGCGAGTTCACCGGCATCGGCAACTCGCGGGCGTGCCCCGGCGCGTCCTGCCAGTCGGCCTTCCACACCTACCGCTTCGAGTGGGACGACGCCGCCAAGACGTTCACCTGGTTCGTCGACGGCCAGCAGTTCCACCAGGTCACCCAGGCGCGCGTCGGCACGACCGTGTGGAACCAGATGACGTCGCACGCGGGGTACTTCGTACTGCTGAACCTCGCGATCGGCGGCGCGTTCCCCGACGCGCTGAACCCAGGCCAGCCGACCCCTGTCGCGGCCACCCAGTCCGGGCATTCACTGGTCGTGGACTACGTGGCCGTCTACTCGGCTGGCGGCGGTCCCACCACTCCCCCGACCACGACCACGACGACCAACCCTCCCGGCGGTGGCGGCTCGGCCTACTCCGAACTGCAGGCGGAGAGCGCGGCGGAACGGTCCGGGGGCTCGGTGGGCGCCGGTGACGGCGGTTCGGCGGTGAACCAGATCGCGAACGGCGGCTACCTGAAGTTCTCCGGCGTCGACTTCGGCTCGGGTCCGGCCCGGCAGTTCTACGCCCGCGTGGCGTCGGGCGCTTCCGGTGGCGTGAGCGGGCTGGTCGAGGTGCGGCTCGACTCGCGGACGGCGTCTCCCGTGGGCACGTTCGCGGTCGGCAACACCGGTGGCTGGGACGCGTGGAGAACGGTGCCCGCCAACATCTCCAACATCAGCGGGGTGCACGACGTGTACGTGACGTTCACGTCCGGTCAGCCCGCGCCGTACGTCAGCGTGAACTGGGTGAAGTTCGGCACCTGACCCTGGGTGCGCGGCCCTGCGAAACCGTGAGCTAGAATCTCGTCCGAAGCACGGACGATTAGCTCAGCGGGAGAGCACTACCTTGACACGGTAGGGGTCACTGGTTCAATCCCAGTATCGTCCATC